>DASWMA010000612.1:0-8089 GCA_036399995.1 Longimicrobium sp.
CCATCCGGTCCATGAACCAGAGCCGCTGCTGCGCGAAGGAAAGCGGCAGCGGCGCCGAGCGGTCGGCCGGCTCGATCGGCGGGAGCTCGGTGCGCGCCGCGTGGTCGATGGCCCGCGCGAGATCCGCCAGCACCGGGCGGCCGAAGAGCTCGGTGAGCGCCACCTCGGCGCCCAGCACCTGCCGCACCCGCGAGATCACCTGCACCGCCAGCAGCGAGTGGCCGCCCAGCTCGAAGAAGTTGTCGTGCCGGCCCACGCCGTCCACGCGCAGCACCTCGGCCCAGATCTCCGCGAGCGCCGCCTCGGTCTCGCCCACCGGCGGCTCGTACTTCCGCGCCGCATACGCGTCTGCCTCGGGAGCGGGGAGCGCCTTGCGGTCGAGCTTCCCGCTGGGGGTAAGCGGAAGCCTCTCCAGCCGCACGTACGCCGGCGGCACCATGTACTCCGGCAGGGTGGCGCCCACGTGCGCCCGCAGCACCTCGGCCTCCACCCGGTCGCCGCCGACCAGGTACGCCACCAGCCGCCGCTCGCCCGGCACGTCCTCGCGGGCGAGGACGACGGCGTCGCGCACCTTTGCATGCTCCCTGAGCCGCGCCTCGATCTCGCCCAGCTCGATGCGGAAGCCGCGGACCTTCACCTGGAAGTCGATCCGCCCCAGGTACTCGATCGTCCCGTCCGCCAGCCACCGCGCCCGGTCACCCGTGCGGTACAGCCGCGCGCCGGGGACGGCCGAGAACGGATCGGCCACGAAGCGCTCGGCCGTCAGCTCCGCACGCCCCAGGTAGCCGCGCGCCACCTGCACGCCGCCGATGTGCAGCTCGCCCGCGACGCCCACCGGCACCGGCTCGCCCGCCCCGTCGAGGAGGTAGATCCGCGTGTTCGGCACCGGCCGGCCGATGGAGACGCGGTCCGCCGGGCCGTCCGCGGGGAAACGCCAGAGGGTGACGTCGACCGCCGCCTCGGTCGGCCCGTACAGGTTGTGCAGCTCCACTCCCGGCAGCCGTTCGCCGAAGCGCGCCACCAGCTCCGGCGGGAGTGCCTCACCACTGCTCATCACCCGCTTCAGCTCCGGCACCGCGCCGCTCTCGACGTCGGGATGGGCCAGGAACACGGCCAGGAGCGACGGCACGAAGTGGACGGTGGTGACCCGCTCGCGCCGGATGATGTCCAGCAGGTAGGCGGGATCGCGGTGTCCATCGGGGCGCGCCAGCACCAGCCGCGCGCCCGCCGCCAGCGGCCAGAACAGCTCCCACACCGAGACGTCGAAGGAGTACGGCGTCTTCTGCAGCACGATGTCGTGCGATCCCAGACCGTGGACCGCCTCCATCCAGCTCAGGCGGTTCACCACCCCGCGGTGGTGGACGCCCACCCCCTTCGGCCGCCCAGTGGAGCCCGAGGTGTAGATCACGTACGCCAGGTGGCCCGGCGTCAGCGTGCCACGCGCCGGGTTCGTCGCGGGGAGCGAAGCCCACACCGGCTCCGCGGCATCCAGCTCGAGCACCGGGACGTCCGCGCTCTCGACGCGACCGCGCAGATGCGTCTGCACGAGCACCACCGCCGGGGCGCTGTCGGCCAGCATGTACGCCAGCCGCTCCGCCGGGTAGCCGGGGTCCAGCGGCACGTAGGCGCCGCCCGCCTTCAGCACCCCCAGCAGCCCCACCATCATCTCCAGGCTCCGCTCCGCGCAGATCCCCACCCGCACGTCCGGCCCGACGCCCCGCGCGCGGAGGTGGTACGCCAGCCGGTTCGCCCGCGCGTTCAGCTCCGCGAAGGTGAGCTCTTCTCCTTCGAAGACGATCGCGGTCTCAGCGGGCGTGCGCTCCACCCGGGCTTCGAAGAGCTCGTGGAGGCACGAATCCGCCGGGAACTCCACGTCCGTCCGGTTCCACTCCTCCACCACGCGGGAACGCTCGTCCGCCGGCATCAGCACCAGTCGGTCGACCCGCCGGCTCTCGTCCGCCACCATCGCCTCCAGCGCGCGGTGCAGGTAGCCGGCGAAGCGCTCCACCGTCGCCTTTTCGAAGAGCGCGGCCGCGTACGCCACCGCGCCCACGATCCGGCCGTCCTGCTCCGAGAGCGAGAGCGAAAGGTCGAACTTCGCCGTGGTCTGCGCTGCCGCCCCCGCCTGCGCCGCCGCTGCCGGCCGCGACGCCGGTCCCGGCTTCGCAGCCCCGGAGGCCGGCGCCAGCCCGGAAAGCTCCAGCTCGTTCTCGGTCGCGTTCTGCCAGACGAACATCACCTGGAAGAGCGGGGTGTGCGACAGGGAGCGCACCGGCTGCACCAGCTCCACCACCTGCTCGAAGGGGATGTCCTGGTTGGCTTGTGCCCCCAGCGCGCGCTTCTTCACCTGCCCGAGCAGCTCCGCCACCGTCGGGGCAGCCGACAGCTCCACCCGCAGCGCCAGCGTGTTGACGAAGAAGCCGATCAGCCCGTCGATCTCGCTCCGCCCGCGGTTGGCCGTGGGCGTGCCGACCACCACGTCGTCCTGCCCCGACAGGCGGCCGAGCACCGCCGCCCACCCGGCGAGCAGCGTCATGAACAGCGTGGCCCCGTGCCGCTGCCCCAGCGCCTTCAGCCCCGCCGTCAGCTCCGCGTCCAGCTCCATGCGGAGCATCCCGCCGGAGAAGTCCTGCCGCGCCGGGCGGGGACGGTCGGTGGGGAGCTCCAGCAGCTCCGGCGCGCCTGCCAGCGTCTCCTTCCAGTACTCCGCCTGCGCCCTCAGCACCTCGCCCTCCACCCACTTCCGCTGCCACACCGCGTAGTCGGCGTACTGCGCCGGGAGCGGGGGAAGCGGATCGGAGCCCCCGTTGCGGAAGGCGGCGTAGAGCGCGTCCAGCTCGCGGGTGAACACCCCCATGCTCCACCCGTCCGAGACGAGGTGGTGCATGGTGATGAGCAGCACGTGGTCGTCGTCGCCGATCCGCACCAGCCGGCCGCGGATGAGCGGCCCGCGTTCCAGGTCGAAGGGCGCGTCCGCTTCTTCGCTCACCAGCAGGCGAAGCTCCGCGCCCGCTCCGGCGGCGCCGCGGAGGTCGTGCTCGACGAGGTGGAAGGGGCTCGCCTCCGCCGGCGCGATCCGCTGCACCGGCGCGCCGTCCACCTCGGCGAAGGTCGTGCGCAGCGCCTCGTGCCGCGCGACGATGCGGTCCAGCGCCCGCCGCAGCGCGGCGCGGTCGAGCTCGCCCCGCAGCCGCTGGCGCACGGGGATGTGGTACGCAGCCCCCGCGGCCTCCAGTCGTTCGATGAACCAGAGCCGCTGCTGCGCGAAAGAGAGCGGGAGATCCGCCCCCCGCTCCACCGGCTCGATCGCCGGCAGCTCCGCACGCGCGGCCTCCTGCACCCTCCGCGCGAGATCCGCCAGCACCGGGCGCTCGAAGAGGTCGGCGAGCGCCACCTCGGCACCCACCACCTGCCGCACACGCGAGATCACCCGCACCGCCAGGAGCGAGTGCCCGCCCAGCTCGAAGAAGTTGCCCCAGCGCCCCACCCGCTCCACGCCGAGCACCTCGGCCCAGATCCCGGCCAGCGCCTCCTCGGTCTCGCCCACCGGCGCCGCGTACTCGTGTGCCGCATAGGCATCCCCTTCCGGGGCGGGGAGCGCCTTGCGGTCGGTCTTCCCGTTCGGGGTGAGCGGATACGTCTGCATCCACACGTATGCCGCCGGCACCATGTACCCCGGCAGACGATCGGAGAGATGCGCCTTCAGCGCGTCCACGGCGACCGGCTCATCCCCCAGGTAGTACGCCACCAGGCGCCGGTCGCCGGGCGCGTCCTCGCGGACGAGGACGACCGGGGCGCGCACGCCCGCGTGCTCCGCCAGCCGCGCCTCGATCTCGCCCAGCTCGATCCGGTAGCCGCGCACCTTCACCTGGAAGTCGACCCGGCCCAGGTACTCCAGCTCCCCGTCCATGCGCCGGCGCACGCGGTCCATCACCCGGTACATCCGCGCTCCCGGCGGGCCGAACGGGCACGGGACGAAGCGCTCCGCGGTCATCGCGGGACGGTTCGCGTACCCGCGCGACAGCCCGTCGCCCGCGAGGTAGAGCTCGCCCACGGCGCCGACGGGCACCGGCTGAAGGTGCGCATCCAGCACGTACGCCTGCGTGTTCGCCACCGGCGTGCCCACCAGCACCTGCTCCGCGCCGCGCGGGACGAGAGAGTACGTGGAGTAGGTGGTGTCTTCCGTCGGGCCATAGAGGTTGCCGACCTTCTCCACCGTCCCCAGGCCGTAGAGCCCCTGCGCCAGCGCGTTCGGCAGCGCCTCGCCGCCGAGGTTCAGCGTCTTTACGCTCGCCGGGATGCCGCCGCTGCGCAGCAGCTCCGCCGCGGCGCTGGGGACCATGCTGGCGTAAACGACCTCCTCCTCCAGCTCCGCCAGCTCCAGCGCGTTCTCCACCAGCACCAGCTTCCCGCCCCACGCGAGCGTGCCGAAGATCTCCGCGATGCTGACGTCGAAGTTGATCGACGTGGAGAAGAGCACGGCCGAGCGCTCCTCGTCCGTCACGTTCTCGCGCAGCCAGTGCAGCAGGACGACGACGGAGGAATGGCGGATCATCACCCCCTTCGGGCGCCCCGTGGACCCGGAGGTGAAGATCACGTGCGACAGGTTCCCGGGGACGGCACCGCTCTCCGGCGCATCGGCCGGCTCCGCCGCGATGACGTCGCGCTCCACGTCGAGCAGGAGCAGTGCGGGCGTCTCGGCGGGCAGGCGATCCGCGAGCGCCTGGTCGGTGATGACCAGCGTGACCGCGGCGTCTTCGAGCATCCAGCCCAGCCGCTCGCGCGGGTACGCCGGGTCCAGCGGCACGTACGCGCCACCGGCACCCAGCACCCCCAGCATCGCGGCCACGAGATCCGGCGTGCGCGGGAGGCAGATGCCCACGCGCACCTCCGGGCCCACGCCGCGGTGGAGGAGGAGGTTGGAGAGCTGGTTCGCCCGCGCCTCCAGCTCCGCGTACGTCATCCGCTCGCCGCGCCACGAGAGCGCGACGGCCTCCGGCGTCCGCGCCGCCTGGGCGCGGAACAGGTCGTTGGCACGCAGGCCGTCGGTGGGATAAGGCCGGGCGGTCGCGTTCCAATCTTCCACCACCAGCCGGCGCTCCGCCTCGGGGAGGAGCGGCAGCCGGGCCGCGGACTGGCTCTCGTCGGCCACCATCGCCTCCAGCGCGCGGTGGAGGTAGCCGGCGAAGCGCTCCACCGTCGCCCGCTCGAAGAGCGCGGCGGCGTACGCCACCGCGCCCACGATCCGGCCGTCCTGCTCCGAGAGCGTGAGCGAGAGGTCGAACTTCGCCGTGCTCTGCGCGTCCGCTGCCGGCCGCGCGGCCGGTGCCGCCCGCGACGACGATCCCGGCGCAGCCAGCGCCAGGCCGGAAAGCTCCAGATCGTTCTTGGGCGCGTTCTGCCAGGCGAACAGCACCTGGAAGAGCGGAGTGTGCGACAGGGAGCGCGCCGGCTGCACCAGCTCCACCACCTGCTCGAAGGGGATGTCCTGGTTGGCTTGCGCCCCCAGGGCCCGTGCCTTCACCCGCGCCAGCACCTCGGCCACCGAGGGAGAGCCGGAGAGGTCCACGCGCACGGCCAGGGTGTTCACGAACAGGCCGATCAGCCCCTCGACCTCCCGGCGCCCGCGGCCCGCCGTGGGGGTGCCGATCACCACGTCGTCCTGCCCCGCAACACGGCTCAGCACCGCGGCCCAGCCGGCGAGCAGGGTCATGAAGAGCGTGGCCCCGTGGCGGTGGGAAAGCGCCTTCAACCCCGCCGTCAGCTCGGCGTTCAGCCCGACGCCGACCGTGCCGCCGGCGAAGTCCTGCCGCGCGGGCCGCACGTGGTCGGTGGGCAGCTCCAGCAGCTCCGGAGCGCCGCCCAGCGTGGTCCTCCAGTACTCCGCCTGCGCCTTCAGCACCTCACCCTCGACCCACTTCCGCTGCCACACCGCGTAATCGGCGTACTGCACGGCCAGCGGCGGAAGCGGATCGGGCTCCCCGCGCTGGAACGCGCCGTATAGCTCACCCAGCTCGCGGGTGAACACCCCCATGCTCCACCCGTCACTGACGATGTGGTGCATGGTGATGAGCAGCACGTGGCTGTCGTCCCTCCGGCGCACCAGCAGCCCGCGGATCAGCGGCCCCCGCTCCAGGTCGAAGAGCGCAGCCGTCTCCTCGGCCATCACCCGCCGCAGCTCCGCCTCGTCGCCGCTCAGCGCCTGCTCCACCAGGTGGAAGCGGCTCCCCTCCACCGGCACGATCCGCTGCACCGGCTTGCCGTCCACCGCGTGGAAGACCGTCCGCAGCGCCTCGTGCCGCGCCACGATGTGGTCGAGCGCGCGGACCAGCGCCTCCCGGTGCAGCGACCCCTTCAGGCGCATGCGGGTGGAGACGTGGTAGGCCGTGCCCACGTTCCCCATCTGCTCCACGAACCAGAGCCGCTGCTGCGCGAACGACAGCGGCAGCGGTCCGCTCCGGTCCACCGGCTCGATCGGAGACAGCGTGGCCGGGGCCTTCACGGGGGCGGTGGACCGGGCCGCTTTGAGGAGCGCCAGGAGCTCGGCGTCGGAAAGGTTCAGATGATCGAGCACAACACTGCCTGGGAGCCAGGGTAGGTGACGGTGCACCCGCCGAATGGGCGGGCGGAGCGGGCCGGGCGGCTCCGCACCCTCTCCGGTGACACCGCAACGGCCAGGAATGGCGCGTTCTCAACCGGCATCGTCCATCGAGGGAGCGGCCTCCACGCCGGCTCGCGAACGAGCCGCGCGAGCCGGGGCGAGGGTTTCGGGGTTGAATCGGGCGAGATGCAGGCGCAGGATCTGTCCGGCGAGCACGGAGAGGACGGGCATCTCGAACTCGGCGCCGAGCCCAGGCCCGACCGCCATCACCTGCCGTACCGGCGAGACGACCTGTATCGACAGCAAGGATGGCCGGCACCTCGTGCGATCATCTCCGGCCGTCCCTGAACGTAGATACCACTCGTGCGTCGGATCTCGCGCGGCGCTCCCTCCGGTGGCGCGCCAGCCGTTTGGCCCGCTCGTTCGGCCCGGTGCAGGTCGGCGTGTGTCGCGGAAGACGATCGTCACCGCCTGGGCGTGCGCTCCACCGGCGCCTCGAACAGCTCGTGGATGTACCCCCGCGGATACGGCGTCTCCGTCCGGTCCTACGCCTTCACCCAGGCGCCACCTCCGCCTCCGGCAACACGTTGGGCATCGCGACGGCTCGGGTCCGGCGCCCTCTCCAGTGCCTTCGCCGGCGTAACTCCCGACGATCGCCGATCGGCCGCGCCCGAAAGGGGAGACAGCACGGTATCCGGCGCCACCGCATGCGAGCCGTTCCAGCGGCCTTCGGAGCGGGGACGGGGATCCCGAGCCGACCATCCAGCCGTCGCTGTTCTTCCCAAACGGGCGCCAAACGTTAGTTCCCTCCGCCGTGGAGGACAAGGGCCTCTCCCGGCGACCGTGGAAGCCATCTCTGCCCGGGAACATCTGAATACGCTCGTACCACGCACTTGCGACACCTGGTGATGGCGCACACTTGCCGGCGGACTGGTTGCGGGGTCCGTGGTCGGGCAGCGAGAGGGGGCTTGTCCGCCCCGAGCCTGCCAGCGCGAGCGGCGGTTGGTTCGGTTGAAGCCGGCGCGGCAGCGCCCCCAGGTGGGCTCTGTCGCAGGATCCCGGTGGCGGCTCCCGCCTGCTGCCGCTCCCTTTGCGGGACAGGTCTTACCGCGGACACCCGGCATTTCTGCGCGGAGGTCCGGCAGTCCCTTCCTGAACCTTAAAGGATTGGAAGGGATTCTCGGCACCCGCGCTTATTTCTGGTTCTTCGTCGATTTCGTTGAACCTGACCACCGGGCGTCCGGACGCCCCCTCCCGGTTTCCGACGATTGCGTCAGCGCCGGGCTCGTCGACGAGTGGCTGCAGGTTCGGAATGAGCTGAGTATCGAAATTTTTTGTGGAACACCCCCCTTCCGTCGTTTACCTGGTCTGCTGCGCGTGAACGCATCGTCAACTGCGTCATCAGGGGAACCCGGAGCCTTCCGCGGCGTCCTTGCGTCACCCCAGCCTCGTGGATGCGGTGCACCCCATCGTCGCCCAACCCTCGAT
>DASWMA010000613.1:0-5198 GCA_036399995.1 Longimicrobium sp.
CGAAGGAAGCACGCAGATCCAGGAGGTCACCATCGCCCGCGGCGAGCTGGCGGCGGCTCATCCCCCCCGCCCCCTCTTTTCCCGAACCGCGGGAGACGGGGGGTGACGCGGGGGCGGGACCGGTGCGGACGGGCGGACGTCGCCCTGGAGCGAAGGCTGGTCCGACGCGTCGAGTTCTCCCCCTCCCCCGCGGAGCGGGGGAGGGGGTCGGGGGGAGGGGGCCAGCCGCGGCATGCGCCAGCGCCTGTCACCCGCCACGGATCCGCAGCGCCCCGACGCTCACCCCCGCTCCAGGTAGCGCTCCCGCTCCCAGGTGGTCACCACGGCGTCGTACGTCTCCTGCTCGACCCGTGCGGCGTTGGCGTAGTGGTGCACCACGTCGTCGCCGAAGATCTCGCGGGCGATGGTGCTCTGCTCCAGCAGCTCGGCGGCCTCCCACAGCGCGCGGGGGACCTTGGGATGACCCGTGGTGGTGTAGGCGTTGCCGCGGAACTCGGGGGTGGGCTCGATCTCGTGCTCGATGCCGTACAGGCCGGCGCCGATCACCGCGGCGTAGGTCAGGTACGGGTTGGCGTCGCCCCCGGGAAGGCGGTTCTCGATGCGCAGCGCCGGGCCGCTCCCCACCACGCGGAAGCCGCAGGTGCGGTTGTCGCGCCCCCACACGATGTTCACCGGCGCCCAGCTGGCCACCGCGTAGCGCTTGTAGCTGTTCACGAACGGCGCGATGAAGAACGCCAGCTCGCGCGCGCAGTGCATCATCCCGCCCAGGAAGTGCCGCATCGTCTTCGACATCCCGTACGGCTGCGCGCCTTCTTCCAGGAAGACGTTGGTCTCGCCGCGCTCGTCCCACAGGCTCACGTGCACGTGGGCGCTGTTGCCGGTCCAGCGGTGGTCGGGCTTGGCCATGAAGGTCACCGCGTGGCCGCTCTGCCACGCCATCTCCTTCACCCCGTGCTTGAACAGCGCGTGGCGGTCGGCGCCTTCCACCGCCTCGCCGTAGTGGATGTTCACCTCGTGCTGCCCCGGCGCCGCCTCGCCCTTGCTGAACTCGATCGGCACACCGGCGGCCGTCATCTCGTTGCGGAAGCGGCGGTAGAGGGGCTCGGCCTTGGTGGCCTGCAGCAGGTGGTAGTCCTCGTTGTACCAGCCGAAGGGGGTGAGCCCCTGGAACCCCTTCTCCGCCGCCTCCTCGTAGGTCTCCTTCAGCACGTAGAACTCCAGCTCGCTCGCCATCTTGGGCGCGAACCCCATCTCCCGCGCGCGCTCCACCTGCCGGCGCAGGATGCCGCGCGGCGCCACGCGGATCAGCTCGCCGGTGGCTTCGTCCTTCGCGTCGGCCATCACCAGCGCGGTCTTCTCGAGCCAGGGGATCACGCGCAGGGTGTTCCAGTCGGGCTCGGCGAGCCAGTCGCCGTAGCCGGTCTCCCAGTTGGCCAGGTTGTAGCCGGCGGGGGTGGCCATCTCCATGTCGGTGGCCAGCAGGTAGGTGCAGAAGTGGGTGCCGTGGCGCCCGTGCTCCAGGAAGAAGTCGCCGGTGATGCGCTTGCCCATCAGCCGCCCCTGCATGTCGGTGATGGCGTTCACCACCGTGTCGATCTCGCCGCCGCGGATGGCGCGCTCCAGCTCGTCCAGCGAGATCCGCCCCGCCAGCCCCTCGACTGATCTGGCCATGTGTTCGTTCGTGTCGGTGGGATGAGTGGAACCGCAGGGGACAGCGACAGGATACAGGAGACAGCCTGCACCCGCACGGGCGCCACGCCGCTGCAAAAACGGGCCCTCTGCGCTCCCGCGCAAGGACCGCGCACAAGGTGTAAACACGAGCGGACCGGCACACGCGCATGCCGCGGCCGGGCCCCCCTCCCCGGCCCTCCCCCCGTAAACAGCACGGGGGGAGGGTGATGCGTTCGAGCGGTACCGGTTCGCTGCGGATTATCCGGAGAGAACCGGTATTTGGTCTCCCCCTCCCCCGCGTCCAGCGGGGAGGGGGCCGGGGGGAGGGGGCCAGCCGCGGCATGCGCCACCGTCCGCCACTCCGCCCCGAATCCACCCACCTCCGTCCCCCCGTCCCCCCGCACTCCCGCACTCCCGCACTCCCGCACTCCCGCACTCCCGCACTCCCGCACTCCCGCACTCCCGCACTCCCGCACTCTCGCACTCTCGCACTCTCGCACTTTCCGTCACCCCCGGTCCTTCTTCCGCTGCCCCACCCGCGTCCACAGCGCGCGCAGCTTGCGCAGCAGGTCGTCGAGCTTGGCGTGCACGTCGCGCAGGTCGTCCAGCGCCTGGCCGATCAGGCGCTGGTGCACCAGCAGCTGCTCGCGCACCCCCTCCTCCAGCCGCTCCAGGCGCTGCCGGTCGGCCATGGCCTGCTCGTACACGCGCTCCAGGTGCTTACGGTCTTCGCGGCTGAAGCCGGTTCCGGCCGCCGCCGCCGGGGTGGCCGAAGCCGCCGGAGGTGAAGCGGGCGCCTCGCCGCCGCCGCTGCGGAAGGCGGGGAGCTTGTCGATCAGCTTGGACAGGAGCTGCACCAGGCCATACGCCAGCAGCGCCAGCCCCACGGTGCCCAGCGGGTCGTTCTCGCCGCCGGGCGCGCCGGGGATGCGCAGCGGGTCGCCGGGCGCGGGCTGCACGGCGGCCGTGGTGTCGCCGCCCTGAAGCAGCGCCACGCCCAGCCCCAGCGCTCCCAGGCTTCGGTAAATGGGTTCCATCGTTTCCTCCCGCGCGGAACTCTCCATCCGCGTGCCTGGCCGCCGCGCACGCAGGGCTCCGGGGCAGCCGCCATGGGCCGCACCGGTCACGGTCGTCGGCCGGCGTCCGCCGGCTGCCGCTTGGATGTATGGGTTGTGGCGCGGCGGTGGAGGGGGGGCCGCCGCGGCAGAGAGGGGTCAGCTGGCGCGCAGGTACGCGCCGGCGTTCAGGTCGTAGATGGCGCCGCAGCCGCGGCGCTGGCACTGGTACGTGCCCACGCGCACCCCCGTCTCCTGCCCGTTCAGCGCGCGCACCATCGCCGCGGTCACGCGCATGGCGGGGCGGGCGCCGCAGCGCGGGCACGCCGCCGCCGGGCGCAGCAGCCGCCCTTCGGCCTCCATGGGCGCCGCCGCGGGGTCGGGCTGTGGGGTGCGCGGCACGGGGCGAAGCACGCGGCGCACCCCCTGCGCGCGGGGCGGCTCCGGCGGAGCCGCGGGATCCCGGTTCTGCATGTCTCGACCCTCCCTTGAGTGGTAAGAGCGAATGCACCCGCCACAACGAATGCATTGACAGATCGCCACAACGAGTTTAACACTTATAACGAATGTCGCACCCGGTCCATGGTTTGTCAACTCCTGGCGGAAACAGATCTGGCGATGACGAAGGGCGAGCGCACGGCGGTGGGGCACCGCATCCGCGACCTGCGCGAGCGGCAGGGGTGGGACCGCGAAGAGCTGGCGCGCAGACTGGGCGTGCACGTGGGCTCCATCGCCCGCTGGGAGACCGGCGGCGCGGTGCCGCACGGCTACACCGTGCGCCGCATCGCCGAGCTGGCCGGCACCACCGCCGAGTGGCTGCGCACCGGCGGCGAGGCACGCGCGGCGCCCGCGAGCGACGCGGTGACGCCGCAGGCGGAGCCGGGGGACGATCCCTTCGCCTCGGACGCGGCGGTGGCCGCCTTCCTCACCGGCATCGCCCCGCCCGGCCAGGAGACGCTGCGCAAGCTCGACGCGCTCGACGGCCTGCGGCGCATGCTCACCGCGCGCGGCCCGCTCCCCGGCTGGTGGTACGCCGTGCGGCAGCGCGTGGAGGCGGGGACGCTGTAGCTGGAACGGAGGTACGGAGGTACGGAGGTACGGAGGTACGGAGGTACGAACCTGCGGGTGCGACGGGTGCGACGGGTGCGAAGGTGGAAGGTGGAAGGTGCGGGGGTAGACACTAACCTCCGCGCTCGTCCCGTCATCAACCCCCTCCCCCAGGCAGTTTTTGGGGGAGGGGGTGGCGAGCCTTGTCGAGCCGGGGGTGGGGGCCCCCGGGCTTGACGACACAACAACCCACCCGTACCTTTCACGAAGTAAATCAAAAACAAATCGGACGCGTTCAGGTCCTGCCCGGCAGAGAAGCCGGGTGGGATTTTTCGTTTGCACGGATCGGCGGGGGTCGGCGAGCGTGCCCTTTGTTCGGGCGCTCGTGGTGGAGGGCGGCCCCCCGCCACCCGACGGATCGACAGCCTGACACCACGGACACCGCGAACTCTGGATCAGAAAGAGAAGGGCACTGAACGGGACACAAGTCTGGGGTGAAGGACGGCAGCCTCCGAGTTCGGGCATGGAGGCGGTTCGCGAGGACTGGAACAAAGCTTCGGTTTGGAACGTTCAATGTCCCTAAATGTATCATCATAAACCGGTGGTGCGTGGGCCAGGTAGCACGGGCGACGACATATTCCTATGGGAAAGCATGATTTCACACATTCTCACGGAGCACACTACCTTAATGAAAATAGGCGGAACGTACCATCCTGCTCGCGTGTTCTATCTAACAGTGGGGCACGCGGGGATGGGATGCGGTTCCCCGGCGAGCGGAGGGTACGATGGCCGTTGATGTGATCGCACGTGCGGTGCGGCTGGTGGAGGCCGCGCGCGGGCTGGCGGAGGACTATGCGGGCCCGCGCGCGCCCGTGCCGCCCGACCAGCTGCGGGTGCTGCTGGCCGCCAGCGGGTGCCACGTGGAGGTGTTCGCCTTCCGCTCCGACGCGCTGGGGATGACGCTGCCGCTGTGCGACGGCGTGCACCCGGTGCTGGTGAACGGCGAATCGGCGGGGATCGACCGCTGGTTCGCGCTGCGGCACCAGGTGGCGCACGTGCTGGCCGGCGACGCCAGCGGCGCGGTGTGCCTGGCGGCCGAGGGGTATCACCGCCACCCGGAGCGCCTGGCCGACCTGTTCGCCCTGGCCGACGCGGTGCCGGGGTGGTGGATCTCCGGCGTGGCGCGCGGCCACGGCGCGTGGCGCGACGTCCGCCGCGGGATCGCCGAGCGCATCGCCCGGCTCGCCCCCGCCTGGCCGCCCGACCGCGTGCACGACCGGGCGGAGCTGCGCATGCGCCTCTTCTGCGACGGCGGCATCTGACCCACCCCGGGGGCCGAGGAGGTCGGTCGTGCTCCGGCGCAACCGCTCGTTGCGAATCCGGAGGTTCACTTTGCCGCCCAGAGACTGCTGAATGTCACACGGA
>DASWMA010000614.1:0-5839 GCA_036399995.1 Longimicrobium sp.
CCACGGCCACCCAGCCGGGCTGCAGGCCGGCCTCCGCGTTCAAGCGGCGGATCTGGCCGAGCTGCACCAGGTTCTCGGTCCAGTCGGCCATCACCAGGATCAGCACCGGCAACACCACCCACGCGGGGTGCACGGGCCGCCCCAGCGCCGCCCAGGCCATCAGCATCGAGGCCGCCAGCGCGCCGCCGTACAGGAAGGGGAAAACCAGGTCCCACTCCAGGAACTGCTCCTCGATCCTCCGGGCATCCCTGTCCAGCGCGTCCCAGTAGGCACGGAACCCCTTCGCGGTGTACCCTTCCCACCGCATGTTCAGGTACCTCACCTTCTTCACCTTCCCGTCCGGCCCCATCGGCGGGTTGCGGTCCAGCAGCTCGCGGACGTGGTGGCGCCCGGTCTGTTTCTGCATCACCGCGCCGCCGGCCACGAACGCGACGGCGGGGAGCGCGATCAGCAACACCACACGGAGCAGCGTGGACATGAACGCCTCGTCATCAAATGAAGTGGGACGGGTGAACCGCGGCGGGAGCTGGGGCTAAGTAGCAGAAAAATCGCGCCGCGCGCAACGTTCCCGTCTCCGGCGTGCGTCGGAGACGGAAGAACCGGATGGGTGGGGACGGATCGTACGGCGGGAGGCTTGCGGCGGCGGGGCGGCTACGAGGAGGTGAGGATGCTGCTGAGCACCCACCAGATCACCCAGAGCGAGCCGCCCAGCAGGGCCAGCAGGATCAGGAACACGGCGGCCACGAACAGGCCGCTGCTCTTCTTGGTTGCGCCGGGCGCGTCGATGGCCTGGTGCAGCAGGCGCACGTTGCGGGCGTTGGCCTTCCACCCGGCGTCGAACAGGTCGCCCAAGATCGGCACCGCGCCCACGACGGTCTCGATCGCCACGTTCAGCAGCATCCGCATCACCACGGCGGGGCCGGCGCCCAGCCGCGCGGCCTCCAGCACCACGTAGGCCGAGAGCAGCCCGCCCACCGCATCGCCGATCCCGGGGATCAGCCCGATCACCGCATCGAGCCCGAAGCGCGTGCCGGTTCCCGGCTCAGGGATCGAGTTGTCCATCTGGTGCGCCAGCGCGTCGAGCCGGCGGACCAGCGCGGCGCGCTTCGGGTCCTCCGGCTCGATCGTGTCGTGGCGAATCTGCGGGGTGCGGGTGCTCATGCGGCCAACCTGCACGCACAGGCCGCGCCGCGGCGTCCGCCCTCCGCCTCGGAAGCGTTCGGCGGCTCCGTGCGTGCGGCTCGAAGGCACAGCGCCCGCTTCTCAGCCTGCAGGGGACAACTTCCGCCGTCGATCGATCAAAACGGCGTCGCGGGTTGCACGCGAGTTGCGCCGGGGCGATGTTGCGCGCGAACCGTGAACCCACAGGTGGGGATGAACAGATACCTGACCACTGCCGCGATCGCGGCGCTGCTGGCACCCGCCGGCGCAACTGCGCAGGCCACCGCCGGCTACTTCCAGCAGGGCGTGGACTACCGCATCGAGGCCCGGCTCGACGAAGCGACCAGCGTGTTGAGCGGCCGTGCGCGGCTGCGCTACACCAACCGCTCGCCGCGGGCGCTCGACACCATCTGGGTGCACCAGCACCTGAACGCCTTCCGCCCCAACAGCGCCTGGGCGCGGCGCGAGCTGCAGTTCGGCGAGCGGCGCTTCCAGTCGCTGGGGCCCGCCGAGCACGCCTACGAGCGCTTCACCGCCGTGCGCGTGAACGGCCGCGTGGTGCGCCCCGTCTACCCGCTGGCGCCAGACTCCACGGTGGCCGGCATCGCGCTGGGCGCGCGGCTGGCGCCCGGCGCCTCGGTCACCCTCGACATGGACTGGGACGCGCGCCTCAGTACGCTGCCGCGCCGCCAGGGGCGCGCCGGCCGGCACTACGACTGGGCGCAGTGGTACCCGCGCGTGGCCGTGTACGACCGCGGCGGGTGGCAGGTGCAGCCGCTGCTGCCGCAGGGCGAGTTCTACGGCGAGTTCGGCACCTACGACGTGACGCTCGACCTGGCCGCCGACCAGGTGATCGGCGCCACCGGCGTGCCCGTGGAGGGCGACCGCGGCTACCCGGTCACCGAGTTCGAGCGGGGCTTCTACCGCACCACCGCCGCCGTGCCGCTGGGGCTGCTGACCGGCGCCCCCGCGGCGGGCCGCAAGCGCGTGCGCTTCCACGCCCAGAACGTGCACCACTTCGCCTGGGCGATCGACCCGCGCTTCGTGGCCGACGGCGTGACGCGGCTGGTGATGAGCGAGGCGAGCCCCGCGCCGCGCGGGCTCCCGGCCATCCACGTGCTCTACCTTCCCGAAGACAGCTCGTGGGCCAACAACCAGGCGTCGCGGCGCACCTACGACGCGCTCACCTGGCTGCAGGGGAAGCTGTCGCCGTATCCGTGGCCGCAGCTCACCAACCTGCACCGCATCGAGAGCGGCGGCACCGAGTTCCCCATGCTGTTCATGAACGGCTCGGCCAGCGAGGGGCTGATCGTGCACGAGGCAACGCACGAGTGGCTGCACGGGATCCTGGCGAACAACGAGTGGAAGGAAGGGTGGATGGACGAGGGCTTCACCTCGTTCATGACCAACTGGTACTTCGAGGACAAGAACCGCCGCACCGGCGACACCACCGACGTGTGGCGCACCGCGATGCAGGGGCTGGAGCTGATCGAGCGGGGCGACTCGGCGCAGCCGATCGCGCTCCCCAGCGCCGAGTACTCGACGCCGCGCATGTACAACGCGATGACCTACACCAAGGCGGCGGCGGTCTTCCGCATGCTGCGCGAGCACCTGGGCGCGCCCACCATGGAGCGCGTGCTGCGCGAGTTCGCCCGGCGCTACCAGTTCAAGCACGTGACGGGTGAAGACTTCCGCCGCACGGCCGAGCAGGTGAGCGGCCAGCAGCTGGGCTGGTTCTGGGACCAGTGGATCCGCCGCACCGACCGGCTCGACTACTCCATCGCCACCGCCTCCACGCGCCGCCTCCCTGGCGGCCGCTGGAGCACCACAGTGCAGGTGCGCCGCCAAGGGGAAGCGTGGATGCCGGTGGACCTGCGCGTGGGCGACGTGACCCGCCGCCTGGCCAGCCGCCAGCGCACGCAGACCGTGATGGTGGTCACCGCCGCCCGCCCCACCGAGGCGATGCTGGACCCGCGCTGGATCCTGATCGACTACGACCGCGCCAACAACCGCGCCGACGTGCGGTAGGCAGGCGTACGCGGCGCCGTCGCTCGCCGCGGGTGGGACGGATGAGGCCGGCGCACGATGGGTGCGCCGGCCTCGTTTCTCGTGCAGGTCCAGCAGGCGGGGCGGATGAATCCGCTGCAACGACCACACGAAGTCCGCCTTCGCGGACTACCGGCTTCGGCTCACGCCGACATTTCGGAGCACGCTACGAGCTTCGGTCCGCACTCGAAGTAGCCGCGAGCGAAGCGAGCCCCCGTCCCTCCCCCAGGTTGTTTTGGGGGAGGGACAGGCGTGTTCCGGACGCGACGCAGTCGCGCCGGGACCGCCAGGGAGAGGGCCCCGCGGCGCCGCCCGGCCTTCAGCGCTGCCCGCGCAGCATCTGCTCGCGGCGGGCGCGGAACTCGGTGCCGGGGTTCCACTCGGGCCAGCGGTCGCCGTTCGCCACCTGCAGCGACACGCGGAACAGCAGGCGCGTGTCGTCCACCATCCCGGCCAGGTCCCAGTCGGCCTTCACCTCGTCCGTCGGCTTGTGGTAGTCGTTGGCCACGTAGTTGGCCCGCACCCGCTGGCCGTAGTCCGCCGGCTTCCCCACGTAGTCGGCGCCGGGGAAAAGGAAGGTGAGCGCGGGGACGCCGTTCCGGGCCAGCTCGAAGTGGTCGGAGCGGTAGAAGTAGCCCTTCTCGGGCTCCGGGTCGGGGCGCACGGTGCGCCCCTGCCGCGCGGCCTCGCGCACCAGGATGTCTTCCAGCGTGGTCTGCCCGAAGCCCACGCTCACGATCGAGCGCGTGCGCCCCCACGGGTTGGGGATGTCCATGTTCACGTTTGCCACGGTGCGCGCCAGCGGATACAGCGGGTGCGCGGCGTACCAGCGCGCGCCCAGCAGCCCCTGCTCTTCGGCGGTGACGGCAAGGAAGACGATCGACCGGCGCGGCGCGCGGGGGAGCGCCCGGAACGCGCGCGCGCTCTCCAGCATCCACGCCAGCCCGCCCGCGTTGTCCAGCGCGCCGTTGTAGATGCTGTCGCCGCCGATCGCGCGGCCCACGCCGAAGCCGTCCCAGTGCGCGGTGAACAGCACCGTCTCGCCGCGCAGCGCCGGGTCCGACCCCTCCAGCCGCGCCACCACGTTGCGCGAGCGCACCTGCCGCACCGTGTTGCGCACGGTGAAGCTGGCCGTGGCGCCCAGCGGCACCGGCCGGAAGGCGCGGGTGGCCGCCGCGCGCTGCAGCGCGTCGAAGTCGTGCCCGCCATCGGCGAACAGCCGGCGCGCCACCTCCAACTGCACCCACCCCTCCACCGGGATGTGCCGGGGCCCGGCGCCCAGGATCTCGGTGCGCTCGCGGCCGGTGTTCTGCGCCACCACGCTCCACGGGTACCCCGCCGGCCCGGTCTGGTGGACGATGATGCACGCCGCGGCGCCACGCTCGGCCGCCATCTCGAACTTGTACGTCCAGCGGCCGTAGTACGTCATCGCCTCGCCGCGGAAGATGCGCGGGTCGAGCCGCCGGGGAACGCGCGGGTGGGGCACGGGCGGATCGCCCACCAGCATCACCACCGTCTTCCCGCGCAGGTCCACGCCCTTGTAGTCGTCCCACCCGTGCTCCGGCGCCACCACGCCGTAGCCCACGAAGACGAGCTCCGACGCGTCCACCCGGACGACGGAGTCGGGCCGCACCGACCACGCGGCGATGTCGTCGGGCGTGCGCAGCTCGCGCCGCTCGCCGCGCACCGTGACCGACGCCGTCACCCGCGAGGTGGTGCCCACAAGCGGCACCTCCTGCACGAAGGTCCCGTCGGGGTTCCCGGGCCGCAGCCCCATCCGCCGGAACTGGCCGGAGAGGTAGGCCACGGTCGAATCCTCGCCGCGCGTCCCCGGCCCGCGCCCGGCGAAGCGGTCCGACGCCAGCACGCGCATCTGCTCCAGCAGCCGCGCCGACGTGATCTGCCGCTCGGCCGCGGCCACGCCGGGCTGTGCCGGGACAGCGGTTCGCCGCTGCGCGTGGAGAGAGGCACCGAGCGTCAGGGGGATCAGGACGACGGCGAGACAGGATGGACGTGGGCTCACGCGGCCTCCCGGGCAGGGTTTCGAGGTGGACCCGCATTGTAGCGCCCCGGCCGGGTGGACGCACGCTCCGCCGCAAAAACACGCGCCCCGCAGGTTACAGCCTGCGGGGCGCGCGGGGGATCGGGAGATCGGAGTCTGCTACTCGGCCAAGCCCATCCGTCTCAACGCCGCGGGTACGGGGTACAACCCGAGCGTACTCAGATTCTGCCGTTCCCAGAATGCGTCCGCGCGCATTCAGGTCCAGCACGCGAGCAGTGGCCGCGCCGATCCCGGTGATGCCGATGATGAAGACGCCGAGGTCGAGCCTGAAGTGCTCGGGCCACACGTCCATCCGTGGATTGTACAGCCGTGTGAATGCGGCGGAACCCGGCACGATCGATCCGACATCTGTGCCCTTGAACCGATTACAATCGAAGCAGGCGAAGGCGAAATTGCGCAGATCGCTTCGTCCGCCGTGTTTCAGGCTCAGGATGTGATCGACCTCGTATGGTTTATGATTGTGGTGTTCGTGGACTAGAGCGGTTTGCATATCAGTCCAGAGTACCGGACAGAGTGTTTAGGCTTTATGATGGAGAGCGGTGCTGGATGACGATCCCCCTGCGTGAGGGT
>DASWMA010000615.1:0-4598 GCA_036399995.1 Longimicrobium sp.
GCCGGCTCTCGTCCGCCACCATCTCCTCCAGCACGCGGCGGAGATAGCCCACCCAGCGTTCCACCGTCGCCCGCTCGAAGAGCGCGGCCGCGTACGTCACGCTTCCCACGATCCGGTCTCCCGCCTCGTACAGCGAGAGCGACAGGTCGAACTTCGCCTGCACCTGCGACGACCCTGCGCCCGCACCGCCCCTGCTGCCGGCTCCACCCACTCCGCCGGCTCCGCCCACGTCCATCCCCACGAGCGATGTCTCGCCCTCGTCGAGGGCGTTCTGCCAGGCGAGCATCACCTGGAAGAGCGGGGTGTGCGCCAGGCTGCGCACCGGCTGCATCAGCTCCACCACCTGCTCGAAGGGGATGTCCTGGTGATCCTGCGCCTCGAGCGCGCGCTTCTTCACCTCGCCGAGCAGCTCCGCCACCGTGGGCGCGCCCGAGACGTCCACCCGGATCGCCAGCGTGTTGACGAAGAAGCCGATCAGCCCCTCGATCTCCGCCCGCCCGCGCCCCGCCGTGGGCGTGCCGATCACCACGTCGTCCTGCCCCGACAGCCGGCTCAGAACGGCTGCCCACCCGGCCAGCAGCGTCATGAACGGCGTGGCGCCGTGACGGCGCGCCAGCGCCTTCAGCCCGGCCGTGAGCTCCTCGTCCAGCACCACCCCCAGTTGCGCACCCGCGTGGTCCACCTGCGCGGGCCGTGGCCGGTCGGCAGGCAGCTCCAGCAGCTCCGGCGCGCCGGCGAGCGTGGCCGTCCAGTACTCCGCCTGCTGCCGGAGGATGTCGCCCTCCACCCATCGCCGCTGCCACGTCGCGTAGTCGGCGTACTGCACCGGCAGCGCGGGGAGCGGATCGGGCTCGCCACGGCGGAACGCGGCGTAGAGCGCCGAGAGTTCGCGGGTGAGCACCCCCATGCTCCAGCCGTCGCTGACGATGTGGTGCATGGTCAGCACCAGCAGGTGGTCGTCCGCCGCCAGCCGGATCAGCCGGCCGCGGATGAGCGGCCCGCGCTCCAGGTCGAAGGGCGCATGCGCCTCGTCGGCCAGGATCCGGCCGAGCTCCGCCTTCGCGTCCGCGTCCCCGGCCAGGTCGTGCTCCACCAGGTGGAACCGGCTCTCAGCCGCCGGCGCGATCCGCTGCTCGGGGACGCCGTCCACCTCCGTGAAGACCGTGCGCAGCGCCTCGTGGCGCGTGACGATCGTGTCGAGCGCGCGCACCAGCGCCGCCCGGTCTAGCTCCCCGTGCAGACGCTGCCGCTGCGAGATGTGGTAGGTGCTCCCCAGCTCCCCCAGCTGCTCCAGGAACCAGAGCCGCTGCTGGGCGAACGACAGCGGCACCCGCCCCCCGCGATCGGCGGGCTCGATCGGCGGCAGCACCGACCGGGTCGCCGTCTCCAGCCCGCGCGCGAAGTCGGCCAGCACGGGGCGGGCGAACAGGTCGCCGAGCGCGACCTCCACCTCCAGCGCCTGCCGCACCCGCGAGATCACCTGCACCGCCAGCAGCGAGTGCCCGCCCAGCTCGAAGAAGCTGTCGCGGCGCCCCACCCGGTCCACGCGCAGCACCTCGGCCCAGATCCCGGCCAGTGCCTGCTCGGTCTCGCCGGCGGGCGGCTCGTACTCGCGGGCCGCATACGCGTCACCCTCGGGAGCCGGCAGCGCCTTGCGGTCGACCTTTCCGTTCGGGGTCAGCGGAAGCCTCTCCATCCACACGAGGGCCGCCGGCACCATGTACGACGGCAGCCGCTCGGCCAGGTGCGCGCGGAGCGTGTCCACGTCCAGCGCCTCGCCCACGTAGTACGCCACCAGCCGCCGGTCCCCAGCCGTATCCTCGCGGACGAGGACGACGGCGTCGCGCACGGACGCGTGCTCGGCGAACCGCGCCTCGATCTCGCCCAGCTCAATGCGGAAGCCGCGGATCTTCACCTGGAAGTCGGTGCGGCCCAGGAACTCGATCGTCCCGTCCGCCAGCCACCGCGCCAGGTCGCCCGTGCGGTACATCCGCGCGCCGGGGCCGGCGGAGAACGGGTCGGGAACGAAGCGCTCCGCCGTCAGCCCGGGACGGTGCTGGTAGCCGCGCGCCACGCCCTCGCCCCCGACGTACAGCTCGCCCGCCACCCCCACCGGCACCGGCTGGCCCACCCGGTCCAGCAGGTAGACGCGCGTGTTGGCGATCGGCCGCCCGATGTGCACCTTCGCCGACGCGCCGACCTCGCCGGAGGTGGCGACCACGGTGGTCTCCGTGGGCCCGTAGTTGTTCACCAGCGTGAACGGAAGCCCGGCCGGGATGCTCCGCAGCCGGTCGCCGCCGATCAGCAGCGTGCGCAGCCCGGCGCTGGCCCGGCCGCGCGCGAAGGCGACCTCCGCCAGCGGCGTGGGGAGGAAGCTCACGTCCAGCGTCTGCTCTTCCCACCACTCCAGCAGCGCCTGCGGATCGCGCGTCGCCGGAAGGAGCAGCGCGGCGCCCGTGCAGAGCGGCGGCCACACCTCCCAGGTGGTCGCGTCGAACCCGAACCCCGCCACGCTCGACGACCGGTCGCCCGCCGTCACCCCGAACGCGGCGCGGTGCCACGCCACCAGGTTCGCCAGGCTCCGGTGCTCCACCATCACCCCCTTGGGCGTGCCCGTGGAGCCGGAGGTGTAGATGACGTACGCGAGATGCTCCGGCGTGAGCCCGATGCTCCGGACGCCGGGGTTCGTCTCCGGCTCCCCGGCCCACGTCCCTGCATCCGCTACGAGATCGATGACCCGCACGTCCGCCCCGTCGAACAGCCCCGCCAGCGGGCCCTGCGTGAGAAGGGCGACGGGCGCGCTGTCCGCCAGCATCCCACCCAGCCGCTCGGCCGGATGGGCGGGGTCGAGCGGGACGTACGCGCCGCCCGCCTTCAGGGTCGCGAGGAGGCCGACCATCATCTCCACCCCGCGCTCGACACAGATCGCCACCCGCGCGTCGGGCCCCACGCCCAGCGCCCGCAGCCGGTGGGCGAGCTGGTTCGCGCGCGCGTTCAGCTCCGCGTAGGTCAGCGAGCGATCCTCGAAGACCACGGCCACCGCACCGGGCGTTTGCCCGGCCTGCTCCTCGAACAGCTCGTGGATGCACGACGAGCGGGGGTACACGGTGTCGGTCGCGTTCCACTCCTCCACCACCAGCCGGCGCTCCGCCTCGCCAAGCAGCGGCAGCCGGGCCACGGCCTGGCTCTCGTCCGCCACCATCGCCTCCAGCAGCCGGCGGAGGTAGCCGACGTAGCGCTCCACCGTCTCCCGCTCGAAGAGCGCGGCGGCGTACGTCACGCTCCCCGCGATCGTGCCGCCGCGGGCCCAGAGCACCAGCGACAGGTCGACGTTCGCCGTCGCTTGCGCGGACGGGGCCGCGGACGAGGACGGCGCTTCCGACCTGGTCGGCGATCCCGCGGGGCCAGCGGGCGCCAGCGTGAGGCCGGGAAGGTCGGCGCCGCCGCCGGGGGCGTTCTGCCAGGTGAACATCGCCTGGAAGAGCGGCGCGTGCGCCATGCTGCGCGCCGGCCGGACGAGCTCCACCACCTGCTCGAAGGGGATGTCCTGGTGATGCTGCGCGCCGAGCGCGCGCCCCCGCACCCGCCCCAGCAGCGCCGCCACCGTCGGCGCGGCGGACAGCTCCACGCGCACGGGGAGCATGTTCACGAAGAAGCCGATCAGCCCCTCGATCTCCCGGCGTCCGCGGTTGGCCGAAGGCGTGCCGACCACCACCTCGCCCTGCCCCGACAGGCGGGAGAGCGTCGCCGCCCAGCCGGCCAGGAGCGTCATGTACAGCGTGGCCCCGTGCCGCCGGGAAAGCGCCTTCAGCGCGGCCGTCAGCTCCTCGCTCAGCACCAGGCTCACGCTGGCGCCGGTGAAGTCCTGCCGCGCCGGGCGCGGGCGGTCGGTGGGGACTTCGAGCAGCTCCGGGGCGCCGGCGAGCGTCGTCTTCCAGTATTCCGCCTGCGTGCGGAGCACCTCGCCCTCCATCCACCGCCGCTGCCACGCCGCATAGTCGGCGTACTGCACCGCGAGCGGCGGGAGCGGATCGGGCCGCCCCTCGCGGAAGGCGCCGTAGAGGGCGCCCAGCTCGCGGGTGAACACCCCCATGCTCCACCCGTCGGAGACGATGTGGTGCATGGTGACCAGGAGGACGTGGTCGTCCTCGGCCATGCGGACCAGCATCCCCCGGATCAGCGGGCCCCGCGCCAGGTCGAAGGGCGTGCGCGCGTCCTCCGCCGCCAGTCGTGCCACCTCCCGCCCCGCGCCGGGACGGCCCGACAGGTCGTGCTCCGCGAGCGAGAACCGGCTCTCCCCCGCCGGGGCGATCCGCTGCGCCGCCACGCCGCCCTGCTCGGGGAACACCGTGCGCAGCGCCTCGTGCCGCTCCACGATGGTGTCCAGCGCGCGGACCAGCGCGTCGCGGTCGAGCTCGCCCTTGAGCCGCATCCGCGTGGGGATGTGGTACGCCGACCCCGTCCCCTCCATCCGGTCCATGAACCAGAGCCGCTGCTGCGCGAAGGAGAGCGGCAGCGGCACCGAGCGGTCGGCCGGCTCGATCGGCGGGAGCTCGGTGCGCGCCGCGTGGTCGATGGCCCGCGCGAGATCCGCCAGC
>DASWMA010000616.1:0-5865 GCA_036399995.1 Longimicrobium sp.
CGACCCGCGTGCGGCCGGGGGTGCGCGGGTCGGAGAGGTGGTAGCCGCCGCGCCGGTCGGGGAGGAGGGCCACGGGGTGGCCCCCCTCGGCGGCGGCGCCCAGGAGGGGGCCGGCGTCGTGGCGCCACCACTCGCCGCGCAGCGCCACCCGCCGCCCCCGCACCCGCTCGGCGCGGACGAGAGCGGCCACGGGGTCCCTCCCGCGCCCCTCGGGGGGCGGGACGCGGGCGTCGGGGTCGCGCTCGATCCCGGCGGCCTCCAGCACCTGGTGGAAGGCGGCCAGGAGCGGGTCCTCGGCGCGCGCCGGGCGGGCGGGGAAGAGGCGGGCGCGCTCGGCGCGGGGGCGGAGCGGCGCGGCCAGGCGGGTGAGCGCGGCGCCCATGGCGGCGCGCGTCTCCCCGGCGCGCTCGCGCAGCCGGGCGCGGTGGGCGGCGTCGGCCTCGCGGAGCCGCTCGTCCACCACGGCGAGGAAGGCGGCGTGGAGCCGCTCCAGGGCGGGGGCCACCTCCCTCCGCTCGGCCACGGCGGCGAAGTCGAGGACCCACACCCCGGCGGCCTCTCCCGCGCAGAACCACCCGCGCGCGGCGAGGGGGACGGGCTCGCCCACGTGGAGCGGCGCGGCGGCGCGCCCCACCAGGCACCCGTGCCCGGAGACCATCTCCACCCACCCCACGCGCTCGCTCACGCGCAGGCACTCGCCTTCCTGGATGCCGGCCATCTCGCCGGGGGCGACGGCCTGGTAGCGCCGCACGCCGTGCGCGTCGGCCATCGCCTCGTAGACGCACCCCACCCACCCCTCCACCAGCTCGCCGCGCTCCCGCGCCGCCTCCGCATCCACCTCGGCGAGGGCGGTGGCGGTGTCGCCCACGGCCAGGAGCGAGAGCCCGGACGCGGCGTGGGTGCCGACCCCCAGCACCAGCCCGTCGGCGCCGACGCGGAAGAGGTGGGTGCGGCGCCCGCCGGGGCGGACGGCGAAGACGTCGAGCCGCCCGGCGCGCACCACCCAGGCGCGCCCTCCCTCCAGCGCCAGCGGCCGGTCGCCGCGCACCTCCAGGAGCGGCCCGGGACGCAGGTCGCGCGGGAGCGGAGCGGTCATGAGACCTTCCCCCGGCGGAAACCCCGCGCGAGGGATGCGCGCCCGGAGGGCCGAGACGCCGGCGCGACGGGGGTTTGTCGCGCCGGTGGCTCGGCGCAGCTGGCAACGGCGGTATCGCTGCCTGCTGCGCGCGCAGCCCGGCCCGGAGCGCAGCGGAGGGACACGCCCGAACCCGGCAGTTCCCAGTGCCGGAGTGCCCGGTGCCCGGGCGAAGCCACGCGCGAGATCGGAGGCATCGTCGTCACTCCGCCGCGATGAGGCGCGCGTACGGACCCTCGGCGTCGCACTTCAGCGCGTCGTGCGTCCCCCGCTGCACCACCTTGCCGCGCTCCATGACGACGATCTCGTCGCAGTCGCGGATGGTGGAGAGCCGGTGCGCCACGATGAGGCAGGTGCACCCGCGCCGCCGCAGGTGGTCGTCGATGGCCTGCTCGGTCGTCGGGTCGAGCGCGCTGGTGGCCTCGTCCAGCACCAGGACGGAGGGGTTCCCGGCGAGCGCGCGGGCGATCTCGAGCCGCTGCCGCTGCCCGCCGCTGAAGTTGCGCCCCTCCTCGTCCACGCGCCCGCCGTAGCCGCGGGGGCGCGCGGTGACGTCCTCGTGGATGCAGGCGTCGCGGGCGGCCTCGATCAGGTCGTGCTCCGGGAGCGTCGCGTCCCAGAGCGACAGGTTGTCGCGGATGGTGCCTTCGAAGAGGAAGACGTCCTGGTCCACCACGGCGAGCGAGGTGGAGAGGGTGGCGCGGGAAAGCTCCCCGCGCGGGACGCCGTCGAAGAGGATCTCCCCGGCCCACGGCTCGTAGAGCCCGGCCACGAGACGCGCCACGGTGGACTTCCCCGATCCGGAGCCCCCCACCAGCGCCACCCGGCTCCCGGGGGCGAGGACGAGGCTGAAGTCCTGGATGAGCGCGGGGTCGAGCCGGCTGTAGCCGAAGGAGACGCGCCGCAGCTCCACGTGCCCGGCCAGCTTTCCCGCTCCGCCGTCCCCCTCGCCGCTCTTCCCGCCGTCGCCCGACGCCTCGCCATCGCCCTCCGCGTCGGCGATCCCGACGTCCCCCGCCGGCTCGGCCCTGGAGCGGAGGACGTCGTCCAGCCGGTCGAGCCCGGCGCCGACCTCCAGGAGCGAGCCTCCCATGGAGACGAGGCGGTTGACGGGGGAGAGGAAGGCGAGCATGAGCGCCTGGAAGGCCAGCAGCATCCCCATGCTGAGCCGCCCCTCCATCACCCGGAGTCCCCCGATCCCCAGCAACAGCGCGGTGCTGGCGGACAACAGGAGGGGCGGGAGCGCCCCCAGGAGCTGCGTCTGGAGCCCGAACTGGTGCTGGGCGTTGGCGACCTTGGTGTAGTAGCCGGCCCAGCGGGCGAAGAAGTCGCTCTCGGCGCCGCCGGCCTTGAGGCTCTCGATGTTCATCAGCCCGCCCATGGCGGTGCCGATCGCCTTCCCGCGGTCCTGCACCAGCCGCTGGTTGAGGTCGGACCTCCGCTCGGCCACCCAGCGGAGCGCGGCCATGTTGAGGACGGCGGTCGTGACGGCGATGGTGGCGAGGACGGCGTCGTAGCGGAACATGAGGACGGCGTAGAACCCCACCATCACCACGGCGAGCGCGGTGCTGGCCAATTCGCCGGAGAGGAGCTGCGCCACGCGGTCGTTGATGGCCACGCGCGAGGCGATCTCCCCGGGGAAGCGCTGGGTGAAGAAGCGCATGGGGAGGTGGAGGACGTGCCAGAAGAACGACGCGGAGCTGGTGAGCGCCACCCGCGTCTCCAGACGGAGGAGGTAGCGCTGCTGGATCCAGGTGAGCGCGGCCAGCACCAGCGCGGTGGCTGCCATCGCCCCCAGGAGGGGGCGCACCCACTCGCGCATCCCGCCCACCAGGACGTCGTCCACGAAGACGCGGGAGAAGGTGGGGACGAGGAGCCCGGGGACGACCAGCGCGAGCCCCGCCAGGAGCACGAAGAGGAGCGCCCGCCGCGACCCCGACAGCCGGCTCCGGAGCGCGGCCAGGGTGGAGCGGGGGGCGCCCCCCGGGCGGAACTCGGGGCCGGGGGCGAAGGTGAGGACGACGCCGGTGAACGCCTGGTCCAGCTCTTCCTCGGTGACGGTGCGCGGCCCGTACGCCGGGTCGTTGAGCCACGCCTTCCCCTTCCCGATCCCCTCCAGCACCACGAAGTGGTTGAAGTTCCAGTGGAGGATCATCGGCGGGGCCATCTCCCGCAGCCCGGCGGGCTCCTTCTTGAAGCCGCGCGCGTCCAGCCCGTAAGCGCGGGCGGCCTTGACCATGTTGCTGGCCTTGCTCCCGTCGCGGGAGACGCCGCAGGCGGCGCGCGCCTCCTCCAGGGGGACGAAGCGGCGGAAGTGGGCCAGCACCATGGCCACCGCCGCCGCGCCGCACTCCACCGCCTCCATCTGGAGGACGGTGGGGACCCTGGCGCGCGCCGGGCGGTCCGCGCCCCGCCGCAGGGGGAGGCGGGGGAGCCTCACGGGCGCCCCGCCGCGGGGCGAGCCGCCGGACGCGCCGCCGTCCGCTCGCCGCGCCCGGCGCCGCCGCCGTCCCCGTCGCCGCGGCGGCGGAGCTGGGGGATCAGCATGACGATAGGGCGGCGGCGGTCCACCACGATGGCGCCGCCGGAGAGGGTCCCGCTCTGGATGCGCACCGGCGGCCCGGCGGAGGAGGACCAGCGGTAGCCGCTGGGGCTGCCGCGGTCGGGGATCAGCTCGGCGCGGACCTCGTAGGGGGCGTCGGCGCCGGAAAGGGTGGTGACCAGCTGGTCGTTCTTGAGGACGCGGCGCATCCCCGCGGCGCTGGCGGGGAAGTCGGAGACGTAGGTGACGCGCCCCAGCAGGTAGCCGAACTCCTCGCGGCGCACGGTGGAGGGGGCGAGCTGGATCTCCATCCCCGGCTTGACCTTCTTCCCGTGGACGGAGGGGATGAAGACGACGGCCTCCAGCGGCTGCACCCGCTTCCCCGTGAGGTCCACGGTGAGGATCGCCTGCCCCCGGTCGACGATGCTCCCCTGCTCGGCGATCACCTCCAGGACGCGCCCCGTGTAGGGGCTCGCCACCTCGGAGGTCAGGCGCAGCTCGTTGGAGAGCTGCATGAGCTCCCGCCGGGCGCCGTCCAGCTCGAAGGTGTTCTCCTGTTGCTCGCGCTGCCGCGTGTTGCGCACCTCCAGCTCCTGCACCCGGAGCTGGGCCAGGTCGCTCCGGCCGCGGCGCACCCGCTCGCGCACCGTCTCGCGCTCCTGCATGGTGGCCAGCAGCGTCTGCCGGGTGATCAGCCCCTGGGAGACGAGCTGCTCCTGGCTCCGTACCCGCTCCTCCAGCGCGCCGAGCTGCGCCTGCGAGGCCTGGATCGACTTCTCCAGGTTGCTGCGCTGCTCGGCCAGGTGCGCCGACTGGAGCGCCAGGTCGCGCTCGCCGAAGGCGGAGAGGCTCGCCGACTTCCGCTCCAGCTCCTGGACCCGCGCCCGCGCCTGGCGGATGCGGTCCAGGAGCTCCTGCTGGGCGATGCGGGCGACGACCTGCCCCTCGGCGATGACGTCGCCCACCCGCACGGCCAGGTCGGAGATCCGCCCGCCGCTCGGCGACTCCACCTCCAGCACCCCGCCGCTGTGGACGAGGATCCCCTGCCCCTGGATCCGCTCGGGGACGCTCCCCAGCACCCCCCAGGCGAGCGCGGTCGCCAGGAGGACGCCGAACGCCCCCAGCGCGATCCAGCCGCGCGGGGTGGTGACCTCCATCAGCTGGTCGAGCTGCTCGGGAGAGGAGAGGCGGTCGAGCGCCACGTCGCGGAAGATGCTCTTCTTCTGCATCGCCAATCACTCCGGCGGCGAGCGCGGGGGGAGGGCGGGGGCGCGCCCGCGGACGAGCGCCTCCACGTCCACCGCCTCCCCCGTCTCCCCCTCGGCCAGCGCTCCCGTCTCGTAGCGGAGGCGGGCGAGGGCGGCGGCGTGGCGGCGGCGGGCGTCGATCTCGGCGAGCTGGGCGCTGGTCAGCGCGTCCTCGGCGAAGATGACGTCGAAGAGGGTGGCGGTCCCCAGCCGGAACTTCTGCGTCTCGGCCTCCACGGAGGCCTCGTGGAGCCGCACGGCCTCGGCGGCCAGGACCCGCTCCTCGGCGGCGCGCGCCAGCGTCTCGGCGGCGGTGGCGGCCTCCAGCGCCACGGAGCGGGCCAGCTCGCCCTCCACGATCTCGGCCTGCCGGAGCGCGGCCTCGGCCTGGAGCGCCTCCCCGCGCGCGGCGCGGTTGCGGAGCGGGATCCCGGCGGTCACCCCCAGGGTGGCCTGCGCCCCGCCCAGGCGGCTGTAGAAGGGGCTCACCAGCCGCCCCAGGTCGCCTCCGGCCTCCAGCCCGCGGTAGCCGACCCCCGCCTCCAGGTCCAGCCGGGGGCGCAGCTCCCCGCGCGCCCCCCGCAGCCGCTCGGCGGCGGCCTCGCGCCGCCCCAGCGCCGCGGCCACGTCGCCCCGCCTGAGGAGCGCCTCGGCCGCCGCGGCCTCCGGCGTGGGGACGAGAGCGGCGGTGTCGGCGCCGGGGAAGCCGGTGGCGGGGGGCGCAACTGCGGCGAGCCCCGCGGCGGGGGTCCCCATTGCCAGCGCCACCCCGCGGCGGGCCTCCGAGAGCGCCTGCTCCCCGGCGATGCGGGAGGCGCGGCGGGAGGCGAGGGAAGCCCGGACGGGGATCAGGTCCACCGCCGGGCGCTCGTCGGCCTCCACCAGCCGGCGGGTATCCTCCACCAGCCGCGCCGTGCGCGCCTCGGCGCGCCGGAGCATCT
>DASWMA010000617.1:0-6597 GCA_036399995.1 Longimicrobium sp.
ATGACCAGCGGGCCGTTGCTCCGGCACGGCGGCACCGAGCGGGAGGAACGCTCCCACCCCTCCGGCAGCGGAGACCAGAGGAGCCGCGCCGCGAACGTGCGCCGGTAGGGCTCCAGCGGCGCCACCACGCGCCCGAACGGCGTGTCGCCGGTCTCCAGCGCGCGGTTCATCTCGGGGGTCAGCCGCCCTGGGAGGTACCAGTTCTCGGCCTCGGAAAGGACGTGGCCGCCGCAGCGAAGGCGCACCCGCCGGTACCGCACCACCTCGCCCGAGTCCGCCCGCAGCCGCTGGCGCTGCTCGGCATCGGCCGCGCGCGGCTCGCCGGGCACCACCTCCGCCACCACCCGCGGCTCCCGCGCCAGGTCGTGGTCCCTGCACCACTTCTCCAGCGTTGCGGTCGCACTGCGGCTGGCCAGGATCTCGGCGTTCAGCCCCTGCACCAGGGCCAGCGCCTGCGTCCGGGTGAGCAGCGCGTTGGGCCACGCGGCCACACGCTGCGCCTGTACGGGCGCGGCGGCGAGCACGACGGCCGCGGCCAGCGCCACCCATACCCGCGAAACACACCTGGGCAGATCGAAGAGGGTCAGGCGCACGCGTTCAGCGATCCGCTCCAGGGGGAGGAAGGGAGGACGGGTCAAGCGTAGATCTTCCGAACCAGCGAGGGAAGTGGGCAGGAACAGGCAGAGGCCACCAAGCGGCCACGTCGATGAAGAATCAGAGAGGCCCGCGGCGGACCGCGGGCCTCTCTTGCGTCGTATGCCGTCCAGCGCGTCAATGCGGGCCTGCCGACACGTGATGCGGGCGTCCATCGCCTTCACCGCGGCCGGTTCGCGCCGCGAGTTCGAGTCACGCCCGCGCCATGAACACCATCACGAACTCATCTTCATTCGTCACGAACAGCTCATGGCACAAGACGCCGTGCAGCTCCCCGGCAACCGCGCTCATTCGCTGCTCCAGGCCGCTCAGGTCGTCCAGGCTGTCGACGGTTCCGAGCGACCGGGAGGTAAGCCGGACTTCGTAGGGTGGCTCGTCGTCGCGGTAGCCCACGGTCAGCACCAGCTTGTGCGCTCGCTCGAGGAACTCCACCCCGATGCTCTTGGGCGCAATCTGCTGGTCGCGGACGAACTGCTCGACCTGCCCAGCAATCGGACCCAGGTCACCATTGCCGGGAATCCCGGTGAATACCTTGAACTTGTCGTGGACCTGCGCAGTCATGTCGGCCATCGCAGCCTCGCTGGTGTGGTGGGGGGCAGAGGAACTTCGTGTGGTGTCGAGTGCGCCCGAAGCCTGGACCAACCGTCCCGAAACGAATCAGGAAGCGACACACTCAGCGCTTCTGGTCCGGCGGCGGAGCTTCCGGGGTTTGCACCATCGAGTCCGAGGTGGCCCCGAGCGCATTGTTGAACCGGCCGTCACGCCAGCCGCGGTACTGCATGCAGCTCTTCTGCGCCGGTTCGCTGGTGGAGATCGACTCGCAGTGGCGCTTGTCGGCGTCGTACTTCTGGCGGGCGGGGTTCGGCGGCGACTCGCCACCGCACGCGGCCAGGAAAGCGCCCGCCATCAGCGCCCATCGCCAATCTGGTTTCGGCATGTCCACCCGGTCGGTTCGTGATTCCCCAGCACCCCGCACGGCCGGGTGGAAACCCGGTGCGGAGGCCATCGATTTCCCGTGTTCCCGTAATCCCTGCAAAATACGTCGCCCAAGCCCCGCCGGCCATCAGGATCGGTGATCCAGCGTCGTACCGGGGTCCGAAAGCTCACTCGCTGCATCAGGCGCTGCTGGATTTCACACGGAGGAAACGGAGTGAGCGGAGGAAACGGCAAACTGCCGTGAGGTGCTCCAGTACCTCCGTTGACTCCGTGGACTCCGTGTGAAATTTCAGCAGTGCCAATCCCACCACTGGTTTTGCGGATCACAGCTCGATCTGCGCACCCAGCTCCACCACGCGGTTGGGCGGGAGCGAAAAGAAGGAGGTGGCCGTGCGCGCGTTGCGGCTCATCACCGCGAACAGGTGCTCGCGCCAGGGGGCCAAGCCCTTGCGGCGCGAAGGGATCAGCGTCTCTCGGCCCAGGAAGTACGTGGTGCGCAGCGGCGACAGGTCCAGCCCGTCGGCGCGGATGACGGCCAGGGCGGCGGGCACGTCGGGCTCGTCCATGAAGCCGTAGTGCAGCACGATGCGGAAGAAGCCGTGCCCCAGGTCTTCCACCGTGGTCCGCGCCCGCGGCGGCACGTGCGGGATCTCGTCGGTCTCCACCGCCAGCAGCACCACCCGCTCGTGCAGCACCTTGTAGTGCTTCAGCGAGTGCAGCAGCGCGGGCGGGGTGCCGTCGCGGTTGCCGTACATGAACACCGCCGTGCCGGGCACCCGGTGCGGGGGGTGCAGGCTCATGTCCTTCACGAAGAAGTCCCACGGCAGGGTGCTTTCCGCCAGGCGCCGCCCCAGCAGCTGCCGCCCCGCCTTCCAGGTGGTGATCAGCGCGAACACGGCCGCGCCCGCCACCAGCGGGAACCATCCCCCGTGCGGGACCTTGATGATGTTGGCCCCCCAGAACGCGAGGTCGACAACCAGGAAGACGGCCGCGAACGCCGCCACCCGCAGCCGTCCCCACCCCCAGCGCTCGCGCATCAGCACCACCATCAGCAGCGTGGTCACCACCATCGTCGTGGTCACCGCCACGCCGTACGCCGCCGCCACCCCGGTGGACGAGCGGAACCCCAGTACCAGGCCGATGCAGCACGCCAGCAGGACCCAGTTGACCGAGGGGATGTAGATCTGCCCCATCGCGCGGGCCGAGGTGTGGCGGATCTCCACCCGCGGCAGGTAGCCGAGCTGCACCGCCTGCATGGTCAGCGAGAAAGCGCCGGAGATCAGCGCCTGGCTGGCGATGATCGCCGCCAGGGTGGCGATCACCACCTGGGGGTAGATGAACCACGCCGGCCCCATGTAGAAGAACGGGTTCTCGACCGCCTCCGGGTGCTGGATCAGAAGCGCGCCCTGCCCGAAGTAGTTGAGCAGAAGCGACGGGAGCACCACGGTGAACCACGCCAGGCGGATCGGCCGCCGCCCGAAGTGCCCCAGGTCGGCGTACAGCGCCTCGCCGCCGGTGACCACCAGGAACACCGAGCCCAGCACCAGGAACGCCCCCACCCCGTTGCGCAGGAAGAACCCCACCGCGTGGTGCGGGCTCACCGCCAGCAGCACACCCGGCTCGCGGACGATCCAGCCGACGCCCAGCACCGACAGCATGATGAACCACACCAGCGTCACGGGCCCGAAGATCCGTCCGACGCCCGCGGTGCCGTGGCTCTGCACCAGGAACAGCCCCGCGAGGGTGGCGATGGCGATCGGGATGATGTATGGCTCGAAGAAGGGGGTGGCGACCTTCAGCCCCTCCACCGCGCCCAGCACCGAGATCACGGGGGTGATCATCCCGTCGCCGTACAGCAGGGCGGTGCCGAACAGCCCCAGCGCGACCAGGATCCACCGCCCGCCACGGCGCGAGGCGCGCACCGGCGTCACCAGCGAGGTCAGCGCCAGGATGCCGCCCTCGCCGCGGTTGTCAGCGCGCAGCACCAGCCCGGCGTACTTCAGCGAGATCACCAGCACCAGCGACCAGAACACCAGGGAGAGCACCCCCAGCACGTTCTCCGGCGTGGGCTTCAACCCGTAGAAGTGGAACGACTCGCGGAGCGCGTACAGCGGCGACGTGCCGATGTCGCCGTACACCACGCCCAGCGCGGCGAGCGCGAGGAACCCCAGGTAGCGCCCGCGCGGCTCGCCACCCGCGTGCCTTTCACGGGCGCCACCTTCCCGCTCGACCTGGCCGGGGGCGCCGGGCTTCATATCCATCGACACGTTGGTCCTCGTTCGCTGTTCATTCGCGCCGCAGCACGAAGCGGCCGGCCGCGCTGGTGCCGCGCCCGGCGCCGTGCCACCACCACCGCCCCGCCGCCGAGTCGGCCCACAGGCGGCCGGCCATGTGCAGCCCTCCCCCCGGCGCGCCGGGGTCCAGGGTCAGCTCCACCGAGTCGGCCGCGGGCCGCCACGCCTCGGCGGTGGGCACGCGGCCGTGCACGCCCAGCCCGATGCCGAACGGCTCCACGTCCACGCTGTGCGAGCCGTAGTGCAGCGGCCGTCCGCCGGGCGTGCGCGGGCGGGGTGTCGTCCAGCAGCGCCACGCGGCCGCGCACCGGCTTCACCCCGGTGGTGTCGGCCAGGAGCTGGGCGGGTTTGTCGAGCCGCAGTTCCGCGGTCCAGCTGGTGCCCCGAGCGGGCGCAGGCGGCAGACGCCACCAGGAGCGCGGTGCGGGCGATCGACCAGCCATGCATGCGCTCATCCCTCCGGCGTGCGGTGCCGTCCCACCCGCCTGCCACGATACGGGCACAGGCGTAAAGGACGCACAAACACCCGGGGCGAGCGCGTTAAGAAGTCACAAAGACCGTTCGCCCCCGCGGCCGAGGCTTCGGCCGGGGTGGCACCAGATTGCCGGGGATCGTTACGGGAAAGGTCAGATGAGATAGGTCGCGCGGAGAAGCAGAGAAGCAGAGACAACATGGCCGTTCTCTGCTCCTCTGCTGCTCTGCATGAGCTCATGCCGTCGGCGGAACGTCGCGGGGAAGCTCGGCGGCGGGGACGGCGAAGACGAAGGCGCTGCCGCCGCCCGGCCGGGGGTGGTAGTGGAGTGTGCCGCCCTGCGCCTCGGCCAGGCGTCGGGCGATGGAAAGGCCCAGCCCCGCGCCGCTCACGTCGGGCGCTGCGCAGGCGGCCCGGTGGAAGGGCGCGAACACCCGCTCCGCCTCCTCGGGCGGGATGCCGGGGCCGCGGTCGGCCACCACGAACACCAGCCGGTCGCCCTCCTGCCGCGCGGAAAGCTCCACGGGCGTGCCGGGGGGCGCGTACTTGTCAGCGTTCTCGATCAGGTTCACCAGCACCCGCAGCGACTGCACGAAGTCCATCCGTCCCAGCAGCAGCACCTCGTGGGGGTGCAGGTCGACGACGATCTCGCGCTTCACCGAGCCCGACACGCGCTGCAGCGCCGCGCCCACGAGGTCTTCGGCCGCGACGATCTCGGGCGCGACGCGCACGGCGCCCGCGTTCAGCCGCGACAGGTCGAGCAGGTCGGCCACGAAGCGGTTGAGCCGGTCGGCCTCTTCCTCGATGTCGGCGGCACGCAGGTCTCCCTCTTCGGCCAGGTCGTGCGCCAGCGCCTTGATGGTGGTGAGCGGGGTGCGCAGGTCGTGCGAGACGGCGGCGATCAGCGCGTCCTTGAGCCGGTCGCTCTCGCGCAGCGCCTCGGCGTGCTCGGCCTGCGCGGCCAGCGCGCGGGCGTGGTGGACGAGCTGCGTGGCCACGGCCGCGACGGCCAGGTAGGAGAGGAGGATCAGCCAGTCCAGCGGGTCGTGGACGGTGAGCGTGCCGAAGGGGGAGACGAAGAAGAAGTTGAACGCCAGGAAGGAGACCAGCGCCAGCGCCAGGCCGCGCGCACGGCTCCCGCGCGTGCCGGCGGCCAGCACCAGCAGCAGGTAGGCGAGCGCCACGTGCGCCCGGTCGAGGTGCTGGTGCACGGCCACCATCGCCGCGGTGAGCGCTGCCAGCGCGAGGGCCCAGGCGGCCCACCCCGCGGCGGCGCGGCCGCGGCCGGCGTCGGCGGGCACCGGCTCAGTCCAGCGCGCGGAAGCGGTAGCCCACCCCCGGCTCGGTGATGATCAGCGCCGGCCGCACGGGATCGATCTCGATCTTGCGGCGCAGGTTGGCCACGTGCACGCGCAGGTACGCCTGCGGGTCGCCCCCCGCGCGCCCCCAGACCGCGCGGAAGATCTGGTCGTGCGTGAGCGTCTTCCCCGCCTGCGCCACGAACGCGCGCAGCAGGTCCCACTCGGTGGGGGTGAGGTGGATCTCGCCCCCGTCGCGCGTGAGCACGCGACGGGCGAGGTCGATCTCGAGGCCGCCCACCTGCACCACCGCCTGGCGCGAGGGCGCGGCCTGCGCGCGGCGGAGCTGGGCGCGGACGCGGGCGCGCAGCTCGGCCGGGCTGAACGGCTTGGTCACGTAGTCGTCGGCCCCCGCGTCGAGCAGCGCCACCTTGTCGCTCTCCGAGTGGCGGGCGGAAAGCACCACGATCGGCGCCGACGACCAGCGGCGGATCTCGGCGCACACGCTGATGCCGGCGGCGTCGGGAAGGCCCAGGTCCAGCACCACCAGGTCCGGTCGCTCGGCCGCCGCGGCATCGATCCCGTCGCGCCCCGCGGCGGCCTCGATCACCCGCACGCCCTCCTCCGCCAGCGCGTTGCGCACCACGCGGCGGATCTGCGGCTCGTCGTCGATCACCAGGATGGTCGTCTCGGCCACGGCGGGGGATCGGTGGGTGGAGGGATCGCCGAGGAGGCGGCGCTGCAAGGAAGGCCTGCAAGGGCGGTTGAAACCGCTGCAACAACCACACGAAGTCCGCCTTCGCGGACTACCGGCGTCGGCTCAGCCGCGATTTCGGCGCGCGGATCAGGCTTGCCATCGCGCTCGAAGTCGCCGCGAGCGAAGCGAGCCCAGGTCCCTCCCCCAGGCTGTTTTGGGGGAGGGACAGGCGCGAAGCGCCAGGGA
>DASWMA010000618.1:0-7265 GCA_036399995.1 Longimicrobium sp.
ACCTAGCACCTAGCACCTAGCACCTAGCACCTAGCACCTAGCACCTAGCACCCTCCCTCACCCCCCGAAGAAATTCGTCACGTACCACCCGATGATCGCCTGCCCCCACGGCTCGGTGATCCCGGCGCCCAGGGCCAGGAAGATCCCGAACGGCACCAGCTTCCCCGTCTTCAGGCTGATGGGGCCGAAGATCAGGCTGCCGAACAGCGCGCCCAGGAAGATGGTGAGCAGCACCCCGGGCGGGCCCAGGAACGCGCCCACCATCGCCATCATCTTGATGTCGCCGCCGCCCATGGCGGGCTTGCGGAACAGCGCCTCGCCCAGCACCGCTACCACCCACAGCAGCACGTACCCCAGCACCGCCCCCAGCAGCGACTGCAGCGGCCCGATCCCCCCCGGCGCCAGCGACAGCGCCAGGCCGATCACCAGCCCGCCCAGGGTGAACTGGTCGGGGATGATGTAGGTGCGCGCGTCGGTCAGCGCGATCCCCAGCAGCAGCGTGAAGAAGATCGCCGACGACAGCGCCTGCCACCCGAAGCCGTGCCGCAGCACCGCCGCCACCCACAGCGACGCCGTGGTCAGCTCGATCAGCGGGTACTGGATGGAGATGGGGGTGCCGCACTCGCGGCACTTCCCCCGCAGCAGCAGCCACCCCAGCACCGGCACGTTGTCGTGCCAGCGGATCGGCGTTTCGCACACCGGGCAGCGCGAGCGCGGGCGCACCACCGACAGCCCCTCGGGCCAGCGGTAGATGCACACGTTCAGGAACGAGCCCACGCAGGCGCCCACGAAGGCGGCGTAGACCCACAGCAGGAAGTCGGGCATCTATCTCGGGGCGTGATGGCGAAGGAGCTCGTACAGCAGGATGGCGCCCGCGGCGGCCACGTTCAGGCTCTCGGCGCGCCCGCGGATCGGGATCCCGGCGCGCACGGCGGCCCGCGCGAGCGTCTGTTCCCCCACGCCCGCGCCTTCGTTCCCCAGCACCAGCGCGGCGCGCGCCGGCGGCGGCGCCGGGAGCGGGTCCGCCCCGACCACGGCGGCCACGGCGACGAGCCCCCGCTGCTCCAGCCAGGGCGCCAGCTCGCTCCACTCCGCCGGCACCATCGGGAGGCGAAAGCCCGAGCCCATGGCCGCGCGGACGGACTTGGGGTTCCACGGGTCCACCGTTCCCGGCAGCGTCACCACGCCGGCCGCGCCCAGCGCCTCGGCGGTGCGCACCAGCGTGCCGAAGTTGCCGGGGTCCTGCACCGCGTCCAGCACCAGCACCACGGCCGGGTCGGCGTCCACGGCCAGCGCGCCCAGCCCGTGCCGCGGGATCTCGGCCGCGGCCACGATCCCCTGCGGCTGCTCGGTGCCGGCCAGCTCGCGCAGCTCGCGCTCGCCGGCTTCGCGCAGTGGAACTCCTTGCCGTTCAAGCACCTGCAGCAATTCGAGGCCACGCTCGCTGTCCCCCAGCGAGGACGACACAGCCGCCACCCGCACCGGGAGCGGCGAGGCCGCCAGGTCTTCCACGCTGCGGACGCCCTCGGCCAGGAACAGCCCCTCGGCCTCGCGATGCTTGCGCTGCGACAGCGAGCGGAGGAGGCGCTCTTCGCGGCGCGACAGGGGGGGCGGCATCTGGTCCGCAACTTGCCTTTCCCAGCGGCTGAACCGGTCCCAACCCGAGCCGATGGAGAGTGTTATGAGACTGGCACTTAGAAGCCTCCGCGCCGGCGCGGCCGCGGTGGCCCTGGGAACCACCGCCACGGTGGGCGGATGCGCCCCGGCGATGACCACGCAGCAGGAAGTGCAGGCCGGCGCCGACTACGCGCGCCAGATCAACGCCCAGCTCCCGATCCTGCGCGACCAGTACACCAACCAGTATATCAACCAGCTGGGGCGGCAGATCGCGGCGCAGGCCGACCAGCGGGGGATCCCGTACACGTTTTACGTGGTGAACTCCGACGTTGTCAACGCCTTCGCCATCCCCGGCGGGCACATCTACATCAACCGCGGGATCATCGAGCGCGCCGACAACGTGGCGCAGGTGGCCGGCGTGCTGGCGCACGAGGTGGCCCACGTGGCCGAGCGCCACGGGATCCAGCAGGCGCAGCGCGCGCAGAACGCCAACACCATGCTGGGCGTGCTGTACGGCGTGCTGCTGCGGCGCAACCCCGGCGGGGTGGAGCAGGCGGCGGTGCAGGTGGGCGGCACGGCGGTGTTCGCCGGCTACAGCCGCGAGGCCGAGCGCGACGCCGACCGCGCCGCGGTGGCGTACCTGATGCGCAGCGGCTACAGCCCCAACGGGCTCCCGCAGTTCTTCGCCAAGATGCAGGCCGAGCAGCAGCGCAACCCCAGCAAGGTGGAGCAGTGGTTCGCCACCCACCCGGGCACCAATGAGCGCATCCAGGTCACGCAGAGCATGATCGCGCAGACGCCCGGCGCCACCAGCACGCGCCTGGTGACCGACACCCGCGAGTTCCAGAACTTCCGCGCCCGCGTACGCTCGCTGACCCCGGCGCCGCAGGACCGCCGGTGAATGCCGCGGCCGGCGGCAGCGCTCCACGGGCCCGCCGCCGGCGGGCCCGCTGGACGGCGGCCCTGGGGCTGGCGCTGCTGCCGGCGCTGGCGGGGTGCGTGAACGAGACGCGCGAGAAGGAGCTGGGGGCGCAGCTGGCGGCCAGCCTGAACACGCGCATCCCGCTGGTGCGCGACGCGCCGCTGAACATGTACGTGAACGACCTGGGCCGGCTGGTGGCCAGCCACAGCGCCCGCCCCGACCTGGAGTACCGGTTCTTCATCGTGGACACCGACGCGGTCAACGCCTTCGCGCTGCCGGGCGGCTACATCTACGTGGACCGGGGGCTGATCCAGCGCACCAGCAACGTGTCGGAGCTGGCGGGGGTGCTGGCGCACGAGGTGGCGCACGTGGCGCTGCGGCACGGCGCCCGCAACCTCGAGCGGCAGATGCGCACCAGCGGGATGGCGTCGCTGCTCTGGCGGAAGATCCTGGGGCGCGGCCCGGTGCTCGACCAGCAGGCGCTGCAGATCGGCACGCACCTGTGGACCGCGTCGCACTCGCGCACCGACGAGACCGCCGCCGACCGCGAGGCGGTGAAGTACCTGATCGCCACGGGGGTGGATCCCAACGGCATGGTGCAGCTCTTCGAAGAGCTGATGCGCGAGGAGCGTGCGAACCCGACCGACCAGACCACCGAGTGGTTCAGCACGCACCCCAACACCGCGCGGCGGCTGGCGCTGACCACGCAGACGATCGAAGAGCTGACGCCGCGGGCCCAGCAGCCGCAGCTCGCCCGGAACAACGCCTCGTACCCGCTGTTCCTGGCGCGCATCCAGACGCTCCCCCCCGCCCCGCCGCTGATCCCCGGGATGCAGATCCCGATGCACTGAGCGGAGTGGGGGGACTGACGAGAAAGCGACGAAGGCTCCGGAGCGATCCGGAGCCTTTCTGCGTGCGGGAGATGAGGATCGGGCGGTGATGTCGGGCCCCGGGTGACGGGTGGCCGCTTCGGGTGCAGACGGCGGTGCTCCGGCCGCCACGCGCGCGGACGTCTCGTGCCGCGGCTCGTTCCTGTCATCCCATCCTCCTGCCGTGTTCCGGGGTGAATGGACAGCTTTCGCGGCAGAGCGCCGACGTCGGCGGGTGTGCCGCCGGCAACGCGCTCGGGTTTTCTATCCCGTGGAGGGAAGGATGAAGAAGATCAAGCTGGACCTCGACGAGCTGGGGGTGGAGTCGTTCAACATCGGCGCCGCGGATGGGGACGGCGGAACGGTGGAAGGGCGAGTGACGACCTACACGGAGGCGCCCAACCTCAGCTGCCCACGCACCGGTTGCTACTCGTACCCCGCGTTCAGCTGCCCCAGCCAGTGCCCCGCGCGCTGCGACGGGGAATACTGGACCGAGGACCCGAACGACTGCTACGTCAACACGAGCCTCGAGACCTGCGACCCGTGCGGCTGACCGGGCCGGGGTGAGTGCCGGCCGCGGCCGCGCAGGGCGGCTGGCTCTCCCGCGCTACTCCGCCTCCATCCGGAGCCTTTCTGCGTCAACGCCTGTTCGTCGGCCGGCTGAACACTGACCGCAACAGCGTCACACCGAGGAACGGAGTACAACGGAGGGAACGGAGAACTACCGTCACCAGATCCGGAGTTCTGTGGCTCGACCAGCATCGCCGATGGGCCACACGGAGGCACAGAGAACACGGAGAACTGCGGCTGTTTCTCTGTGTTCTCTGTGCCTCTGTGTGACCCCCAGGAGGATCTGGATCGACAACGATTCATGCGGATCTGGTGTCACGATCACGATCACGCAGCGTCATCGGAGTCAGCAGAAACTGCAGGGTTTTTCTGATGACTCTGCCGACTCCGCGTGATTCATCTATCCCGCCCTGTTCCAGAACGACGCCCGGTGATCGGGTGTGAACCGCGCGAGGGGAAGGTCGGGTCCGCGCCGGGGCCTGAATCACGAACCCCCTCCCCCAGCGGTTTGGGGGAGGGGGTGGCGAGCCTCGGGGAGCCGGGGGTGGGGGCCACGGCGCCCTCGCCTCCTACCCCTCCTCCCCCGCGTCCGGCAGCGTGGGCGGCTTGAGCAGCGACACGGCGGCCTCGCGCACGCCGTGACCCTCCACGGCGGTCACCTCGAAGCGCACGTCGTCGTACTCCACCACGTCGCCCACCAGCGGGGGGCGGCCCAGGCGGTCCAGCACCAGGCCGCTCACGCTGTCCACCTCTTCGTGCTCCAGCACCACGCCCAGGAACTCGCCCACCTCCTCCACCCGCACCGTGCCGGCCACCAGCGCCCGCCCGCGGCCGTCGCGGTACATGTCGGGGCGGCGCGAGCCGCTCTCCTCGATGTCGCCCACCACCTCCTCGAACATGTCCTCGATGGTCACGATCCCCGCGGTGCCGCCGTGCTCGTCCATCACCACGGCCAGCTGCGTGCGGGCCGCGCGCAGCGCGCCCATCACCGCGTCGATGTCGGCGGTCTCGGGCACGTAGGGCACCTCGCGGGCGTCGGACGCGTGCACCGCGCGGCGGTTGCGCAGCCGGCGGAAGAGGTCCTTGATGTGGACCATCCCCACGATGTGGTCCAGGTCGCCCTGGTAGATCGGGTAGCGGGTGTGCGGGTGCCGCCGCACGATCGCGACGACCTCGTCGAAGGTGGCGCCCACCTCCAGCCCCACCACCCGCACCCGCGGCACCATCACCTCCCCCGCCGTCAGCTCGCCGAAGTCGAGCAGCTCCTGCACCACCGCCGCGCTCTCGCGGCGCAGCATCCCCCCCGCCTGGCTCTCGCGCACGATGTAGCGCAGCTCCTCGGGGGTGCGCACGTGCTCGTGGCTGAGCGCCTGGCGGTCGACCCCGAACACCTTCAGCAGCCCGTTCCCGGCGAAGCTGAGCAGCCGGATCAGCGGAAGCGCGATCGTCTGCACCACCAGCAGCGGCGGCGTCACCAGCCGCACCATCCGGTCGGGGCGCTGCAGCGACAGCGACTTGGGGATCATCTCCCCCAGCACGATGTGCAGGTAGGTGAGGACCACCACCGCGAGCACGCTGGCCAGCGCGTGCGCCGTGAGCCACGCCTCTTCGCCCATCCCCGCCCCGTGCAGCCCCGCGGCGATCCACTCGGCCAGCACGTGCTCGCCGTACATGCCCAGGAGGAGGCTGGCCACGCTGATCCCCAGCTGCGCGGTGGCGATGTAGCGGTCGCGCCGCATCGGCTCGCGCAGCACGCGCAACACGATCCGCGCCAGCCCGTCGCCGCGCTGCGCCGCCGTCTCGATCGAGCTGCGGGGGACGCTCACGATGGCGAACTCGGCCGCCACGAACAGCGCGTTCAGCAGCACCAGCCCCAGGATGATGACGACGGTCAGGAGCTTATCCATCCCGCTCCTCCGGCTCGTCGCCGCCGTCCGCGCGCGGCGGAACGGCGATCACCCAGGCCACGGCGTGGTTGAGCACGCTCTGCACCTCCATCCGCACGCCCTGGATCTCCACCGTCTCGCCCACGGCGGGCACGTGCCCCAGCGCCTCGGTCACCCGGCCGCCCAGCGTGTCGCTCTCGCCGTCGAGAAAGACGCCGATCCACGCCTCGGCGTCGTCCAGCCGCATCCAGCCGGGAAGGCGCACGCTCCCGTCCGGCAGGGTCTCGGGGCCGGGCTCGTCGCCCTTCAGCTCGTCGCCCACCTCGCCCATCACCTCGGTCAGCACGTCGTCGAGCGTCACCAGCCCGCTCACCCCGCCGAACTCGTCGAGGAGCACGGCCTGGTGGGTGCGGCTCTCACGCATGCGGGCCAGCAGCTGCTCGGCCGTGACCGTCTCGGGCACCTGGAGGACGGGGCGCAGCATCGGCTGCACGCTCTCGGGGGCGGCGCCGCCCATGGCCTGCACGAACAGGTCGCGGGTGTGCAGCACGCCCAGGATGTGGTCCACGTCGCCGCGGTACGCGGGAAGGCGCGTGTACGGGCTCTCGGCCACGATCCGCATCACCTCCTCCACCGGCAGCGCGATGTCGACCGCGGCGATCTGGTTGCGCGGCACCATCAGGTGGCGCGCGGGGCGCACCGCCAGCTGCAGCGCGCGCCGGAGCCGCCGGTGCTCGTCGGCCTCCAGCAGCCCGCCGTCGCGGCTCTCGGCGATCAGCAGGTCGATCTCTTCGGGCGAGTGGATGTGACGGTGCGCCTGGTCGGGGGCGCCCAGCAGCCGCAGCACCACGTTGGCGCTGGCGTTCAGGAAGGCCAGGAAGGGGCTGAACAGGGTGAGCGACCACTTCATCGGCAGCACCGTGAACAGCGCCACCTGCGTGGGCCGCGCCAGCGCCAGGTACTTGGGCACCAGCTCGGCCAGCACCATCTGCATCGCGGTGAGGACGAGGAGGACGGCGACGGTGGCGATGGAGAAGGCCGCCGCCGGCGAGGTGCCCGCCCAGCGCACCACCACCGGCGCCAGCCCCACCGCCAGCGTGGCCTGGGCGAAGGCGCCCACCCCCAGCGAGGTGATGGTGATCCCCACCTGGCTGGCCGAGATGTAGCGGTCGAGCCGGCGCGGGTCGTCGAGCACGCGCAGCAGCCGGGCGGCCTGGGCGCTCCCCTGCTCTGCGCGCTGCCGGATGCGCGAGCGGCGCACCGAGACCGCCGAGAACTCGGCGGCCACGTACAGGGCGCTCAAGAGGAGAAGGAGGAAAACGACCAGCAGCGGGCCGACCATCTCATGCCGGAGCGGGGGAGCGCGCGCGGGGGCGAATCCCCCGGGCGCGGCCCCGCGCG
>DASWMA010000619.1:0-8852 GCA_036399995.1 Longimicrobium sp.
CCACCTGCGACGCCGCGGGGTCCGCCCGGAGACGCGCGTGGGCATCTGCCTGGAGCGCGGCCCGGAGCTGGTCGTCGCCATCCTGGCGGTGCTGAAGGCTGGGGGCGCGTACGTGCCGCTGGACCCCGCGTATCCGGCCGAGCGGCTGGCCTTCATGCTCGCCGACTCCGGCGCCCCGCTCCTGCTCACCCGCCTGCCGCTGGCCGGGGGGCTCCCGCCGCACGCCGCCGAGGTCGTCTGCCTCGACGCCGACCGCGAGCGCATCGAAGCCGAGAGCGCGCAGGCGCCCGCCGCCGGCGTACTGCCCGAGAACCTGGCGTACGTCATCTATACGTCGGGGAGCACGGGCCGCCCCAAGGGGGTGCTGGTGCAGCACGGCTCCCTGTCGAACCTGCTGTCCGCCACGCGTGAGGCGTTCGGGGTCGGCGAGGGCGACGTGATGCCGGCGCTGGCCTCGTACGCCTTCGACATCTGGCTCTTCGAGGCGCTGCTCCCGCTCACGGCCGGGGCCGCGGTGCGCCTGGTGGAGCGCGAGCGCGTGCTGGACGTGCCCGCGCTGCTGGAGGAGATCGCCGACGCCACGCTCGTGCACGCCGTCCCCGCGCTGATGCGGCAGCTGGTCCACGCCGAGCGCGAGACCCCCCGGCTCGGCCGGCTGCGGCGCGCGTTCGTGGGCGGCGACCGCGTGCCCGCCGACCTGCTGGCGGAGATGCGGGAGGCGCTCCCGGCGGCGGAGACGCACGTCCTCTACGGCCCCACCGAGGGGACGATCCTGGCCTCCACGCACCCCGTCCCGGCGGACGGGATCGTGTACGGGCACCCGATCGGCCGTCCGCTGGGGAACGTGCGCCTGTACGTCTGCGACGCGCTCGGGAGCCCGCAGCCGGCGGGCGTGCCGGGAGAGCTCCTGATCGGCGGCGCGGGGGTGGCGCGCGGCTACCTGGGGCGTGCCGGCCTGACGGCGGAGCGGTTCGTTCCCGACCCCTTCGGCGCAGAGCCCGGCGCGAGGCTGTACCGCACCGGCGACCGGGCGCGCTGGCGGATGGACGGGACGCTGGAGTTCCTGGGGCGCACCGACTTCCAGGTGAAGATCCGGGGCTTCCGGATCGAGCCGGGGGAGATCGAGGCCGTGCTGTCGGCGCACGCGGAGGTGCGCGAGGCGCGGGTGCTGGTGTGGGAGGATGCGCTCGGCGAGCAGCGGCTGGTGGCGTACGTGGTCGGCGGCGCCGACGCGGACGAACTGCGGGAGCACCTGCGGCGGAGCCTGCCGGACTACATGGTGCCGGCGGCGTTCGTGGCGCTGGACGCGCTGCCGCTGACCCCGAACGGCAAGCTGGACCGCAAGGCGCTCCCGGCGCCGGATCTCGCGTCGGCGGGGGGGCGCTACGTGGCGCCGCGGACGCCGACCGAGGAGGTGCTGGCGGGGATCTGGGCGGAGGTGCTGCGGCTGGAACGCGTGGGGGTGGAGGAAAGCTTCTTCGAGCTGGGCGGCCACTCGCTGCTCGCCATCCGCGTGGTCTCGCGCGTCCGCGACGTATTCGCCGTCGAGCTGCCGCTGCGTGCGCTCTTCGAGGGACCCACGGTGGCGGAGCTGGCCGGCCGCGTGGAGGAGATGCGCCGCGCCGGGCTGCCGGTGCTGCCGCCGGTGGTGCCGGCCGAGCGCACGGGGGCGCTGCCGCTCTCCTTCGCGCAGGAGCGGCTCTGGTTCATCGACCGGATGGAGCCGGGAAGCGCCGTCTACAACATGCCCGTGGCGCGGCGCCTGGGCGGTGTGCTCGACGTGGCGGCGCTGGAGCGGAGTTTGGGTGAGATCATCCGGCGCCACGAGGCGCTGCGCACCACTTTCACGGAGGTGGACGGCTCGCCGGTGCAGGTGATCGCGCCTTTCGACGGCTTCGCCCTGCCGGTGGAGGACCTGTCGGAGCTCGGCGAGGCGGATCGCGAGGCGGAGGTCGGGCGGCGCGCCCGAGAGGAGGCGCGGCGCGCGTTCGACCTCTCGGCGGGGCCGCTCTTCCGCGCGGTGCTGCTGCGGCTGGGCGAGGAAGACCACGTGCTGCTGCTCTCGATGCACCACATCGTCAGCGACGGGTGGAGCATGGGGGTGCTCTTCCGCGAGCTGTCGGCGCTGTACCAGGCGTACCGCGAGGGCGGTGAGTCGCCGCTGCCGGAGCTGGCGGTGCAGTACGCCGACTATGCGGTGTGGCAGCGCGAGCAGCTGGCGGGCGATGTGCTGGATCGGCAGCTCACGCACTGGAAGGAGCGCCTGGCGGGAGCGCCGGAGCTGCTGGACCTGCCCACCGACCATCCCCGCCCGGCGGTGCAGACGTTCCGGGGGGCGCACGAGCGCGTCCAGCTCCCGGCCGAGGTGCTGGAGAGGCTGCGCGCGCTGGGCCGGCACGAGGGCGCGACGCTGTACATGGTGGTGCTCTCCATGTTCCAGGTTCTGCTGTCGAAGTACAGCGGGAGCGACGACATCGTCGTGGGGACCCCGATCGCCGGGCGCGGGCGGGGCGAGGTGGAGGGGCTGATCGGCTTCTTCATCAACACCCTCGTCCTGCGCACCGACCTCAGTGGAGATCCGAGCTTCCGCGAGCTGCTGGGGCGGGTGCGCGAGGTGACGCTGGGCGCGTACGAGCACCAGGAGCTGCCCTTCGAACGGCTCGTGGCGGAGCTGAGCCCGGAGCGCAGCTTGAGCCACTCGCCGCTCTTCCAGGTGGCGTTCTCGCTCGACAACGCCCAGGACACCGCCGGCGCGCTCGCGGGGCTGAGCGTGGAGGGAGTCGGAACGCAGCTCCAGGGCGCCAAGTTCGACCTGTCGCTGGGGCTGGCCGTGGGCGCCGAGGGGGCGCGCGGGGGCCTGACCTACAGCACGGACCTGTGGGAGGCCGCGACCATCCAGCGGCTCGTGGGCCACTTCACGCGCCTGGTGGAGCAGGCGGCCGCCGACCCGGATGCGCGCATCTCGCAAGTGACGCTGCTGGACGAGGCCGAGCGTCGGCAGGTGCTCGAGGAGTGGAACCGGACGGACGCGGAGTACCCCGTGGACTCCCCCACGGGTGCCTGCATCCACGCGCTGGTCGCGGCCCGGGCGAAGCGGACGCCGGAGGCGCTGGCCGTGGTCTGCGGGGAAGACGCGCTCACCTACCGCGAGCTGGACGCGCGCGCCAACCGGCTGGCGCGCCGCCTCGTGGGGCTGGGGGCTGGGCCGGAGGTCCGCGTCGGCATCTGCCTGGAGCGCTCGGCCGGGATGGTGGTGGCGATGCTTGCCGTGCTCAAGGCGGGCGCCGCGTACCTCCCCCTGGATCCCGCCTATCCGGCCGACCGGCTGGCGTACATGCTGGCCGACTCCGGCGCGCGGATCCTGGTGACCGGTGGCGGCGCGGAGGCGGCGCTCGCCGGCGAGGAGGTGGGCGGCCTCGCCGTCGTGGACCTGGACGCCGACGCAGACGTGATCGCCGGTGAACCGGAGACGCCTCCCGTGAGCGGGGCGCGTCCGCAGAACCTCGCCTACGTCATCTACACCTCCGGCTCGACCGGCACGCCCAAGGGCGTGGAGGTCACGCACGGGGCGCTGCTCAACCTGGTCCACTGGCACCGTGACGCCTTTGCGGTCACCGACGCCGACCAGGCGACGCAGCTCGCCGGGCTGGGCTTCGACGCTTCGGTCTGGGAGCTGTGGCCGTACCTCGCTTCCGGCGCGGCGGTGCACCTGGTGGCCGACGAGGAGACGCGCACCTCGCCCACGGCGCTGCGGTCGTTCCTGCTCGGCACGCGGGTCACCGTCGCGTTCGCGCCGACGCCGCTGGCGGAGGCGCTGCTCGCGCTGGAGTGGCCCGCCGAGACGCCGCTGCGCCTGCTGCTCACGGGCGGCGACGCGTTGCTCGGGCGCCCCCGCGCGGAGCTGCCGTTCGAGCTGGTCAACAACTACGGGCCCACCGAGAACACGGTCGTGGCCACGTCAGGCGTGGTGGGGCAGGGGAGCGGACGCGCGCCGGGGATCGGCCGGCCGATCCACAACGTGCGGGCGTATGTGCTGGACGGGAGGCTGGAGCCGGTGCCGGTGGGGGTGCCGGGGGAGCTGTGCGTGGGCGGCGCGCAGGTGGCGCGCGGGTACCTGGGGCGCGCCGGGCTGACGGCGGAGAAGTTCGTGCCGGACCCGTTCCGCGGACCGGGCGCACGGATGTACCGCACGGGCGACTGGGTGCGCTGGCTCGCCTCGGGCGAGCTGGAGTTCCTGGGCCGGCTCGACCGGCAGGTCAAGGTGCGCGGCTTCCGCATCGAGCTGGGGGAGATCGAGGGCGCGCTGCGGCGGAGCGAGGGCGTCGCCGACTGTGTGGTGGTGGCCCGCGAGGACGTGCTTGGGGAGAAGCGGCTGGTGGCGTACGTGGTCGGCGAAGCACGGGCCGAAGCGCTGCGCGCGCACCTGCGGCGGGGCCTGCCGGAGTACATGGTCCCATCCGCGTTCGTCTTCCTGGACGCGCTTCCGCTCTCGCCCAGCGGCAAGGTGGACCGCAAGGCTTTGCCGGCGCCGGAGCTCGCGTCGGCGGAGGACCGGTACGTGGCACCGCGAACGCCGACCGAGGAGGTGCTGGCGGGGATCTGGGCCGAGGTGCTGCGGCTGGAGCGCGTTGGTGTGGAGGAAAGCTTTTTCGAGCTGGGCGGGCACTCGCTGCTGGCCACCCGCGTGGTCTCGCGCGTCCGCGAGCTGTTCGGGGTGGAGCTGCCGCTGCGGGCGCTCTTCGAGGGGCCGACGGTGGCGGAGCTGGCCGGGCGCCTGGAGGAGATGCACCGCGCGGGCGAGGGTGCCACCCTCCCGCCGCTCGTTCCCGTCGCCCGGGAGGCGCCGCTGCCGCTCTCCTTCGCGCAGGAGCGGCTGTGGTTCCTGCACCAGATGGAGCCGGAGGGCGCCGGCTACAACATGCCCTGGTCGGGCCGGCTGCGGGGGAGCCTCGACGCGTCCGCGCTGGAGCGGGCGCTGGGCGCGTTGACGGAGCGTCACGAGGCGCTGCGCACCACCTTCCGCCCGGTGGAGCAGGGCGCCGTGCAGATCGTCCACCCGGCCGTGCCCGCGGACCTGCCCGTGCTGGACCTCACCGGCCTCGCGCCGGAGGACCGCGAGCCCGAGGCGCGCCGCCTGGCGCGGGAAGACGCGGAGCGCCCCTTCGATCTGGAGCACGGGCCGCTGCTGCGCGCGACGCTGATGCGCCTCGCGGACGAGGAGCACGTGCTGCTGCTGACCATGCACCACATCGTCAGCGACGGGTGGAGCATGGGCGTGCTCTTCCGTGAGCTGTTCACCCTCTACGAATGGTTCTCGCGGCCCTCCGGTGCAGCACGGCCGGGATTTCCGCTGCCGCCGCTGGCGGTGCAGTACGCCGACTTCGCCGTGTGGCAGCGCGGCTGGCTGCGGGGCGAGGTGCTCCAGCGCCAGCTCGACTGGTGGCGGAAGCGGCTGGGCGGCGCGCCTCCCGCGCTGGAGCTACCGACCGACCGGCCGCGCCCCGCGGTGGCGAGCCCGCGCGGCGCATCACACGCGTTCCGCCTTCCCGCGGACGTCACGCGTGAGCTGCGCGCCCTCGCGCGGCAGGAAGGGGCGACACTCTACATGGTGACGCACGCCGCCCTCGACCTGCTCCTCTCGCGCTGGTCCGGGCAGGAGGACATGGTCGTCGGCTCGCCGATCGCGGGACGCACGCAGGTAGGGACGGAGGGGCTGATCGGCTTCTTCGTCAACACGCTCGCATTGCGCATCGATCTTTCCGGCAATCCGTCGTTCCAGGAGCTCGTGCGCCGCGTGCGCGAGACGGCGCTGGGGGCGTACGCCCACCAGGAGCTGCCGTTCGAGCGGCTGGTGGAAGAGGTCGCTCCGGAGCGGGGCCTGTCGCACACGCCGCTCTTCCAGGTGATGTTCGCGCTCCAGAACGTGGACGCCGGCTCGAAGTCCGCCATTGCCGGGATTCAGCGGGAGCCGTTCGGGAGCGAGATCCGGACGGTGCGCTTCGACCTGGAGCTCGACCTGTGGGAGATGGGCGAGGAGCTGTCCGGGAACCTGCGCTTCCGGACCGACCTGTTCGACGCCGCTACCATCGAGCGCTTCGCGGCGCAGTACCGGGTCGTGCTCGCCGCAGCCGTCGCCTCGCCGGACGAGCGCCTGTCGCGCCTGGCCATCCTTCCGGACGAGGAGGCGCGGACGCTCGTCGCGTACGGGAGCGGCCCCGCCCGCGAGGACGCGGGCGGCGTTCCGGTGCACCTGCTGTTCGCGGAGCAGGCGGCCCGCACGCCGGGCGCGACGGCAGTCCTGTTCGCGGGTGAGTCGCTGACGTACGCGGAGCTGGACGCGCGCGCCGAACTCCTCGCGCGGCGCCTGCGCGGCCTGGGCGTGGGGACGGGGACGGCGGTCGCCGTCTGCCTGGAGCGCGGCCCGGGGACCCTCGTTGCACTGCTGGCCGTGTGGAAGGCGGGCGGCGTCTACCTGCCGCTCGACCCCGCCCATCCGGCGGAGCGGCTGTCCTTCCTGCTCGGCGACTCGGGCGCGGGGCTGGTGGTCACCGAGCCGGCGCTGGCCGGGCTGCTGGCGGAGCGGAAGGTGGAGGTGGTGCTGCTGGACGGGAGTCCCACGGGCCGTGGGGAAGCCGAGGAGAGCGGCACGGCGACGGCGGACGTCCGGCCGGGCGACCTGGCCTACCTGATCTACACGTCGGGGTCGACGGGGACCCCCAAGGCGGTGATGGTGGAGCACGCGCAGCTCACCCACACCCTGCGTGCCAGCCTCGAAACGCTCGGCTTCGCCCCCGGTGACGTGGTGGCGGCGCTCGCTTCGACCTCGTTCGACATCTCGCTGCTGGAGCTGGTCACGCCGCTGCTGGCCGGGGGCGCGGTGCGGATCGTCCCGCACGAGGTCGCGCGCGACCCGGAGACGCTGTTGGAGGCCGCGGGGGACATGAGCGTGCTGCACGCCGTTCCCGCGCTGATGCGGCAGGTCGTGGAGGTGGTGCGGGGCGGGCGGACGCTTCCCTCGCTGCGGCTCCTGCTGGTGGGCGGGGACTCGGTCCCGCCCGACCTGCTGGAGGACATGCGCGCGCTTTTCCCGGCGGCGCAGACGCGCGTCCTCTACGGCCCCACCGAGGCGGCCATCATCTGCGCGACGTATGCCGTGCCCACAGAGGGTGCGATCGCCGGGCACCCGCTCGGGCACCCGCTCCCCGGGGTGCGCCTGGCCGTGCGCGGCCCGCGCGGCGAGCTGTCGCCGGTCGGGGTGCCCGGCGAGGTGTGGATCTCGGGTGGAGGGGTCGCGCGTGGCTACCTGGGGCGGCCGGAGCTGAACGCCGAGAAGTTCGTCGGCACCGGGGCGGAGCGGGCCTACCGCACGGGCGACCGCGCCCGCTGGCGCGCGGACGGCATCCTGGAGTTCCTGGGGCGCGCCGACGAGCAGGTCAAGGTGCGCGGCTTCCGCATCGAGCCCGGCGAGGTGGAGGCCGTGCTGCGCGAGCAGCCCGGCGTCCGCGAGGCCGTGGTGCTGGCGCGGGAAGACGCGCCCGGGGACAGGCGGCTGGTCGCCTACGTGGTCCCCGGCGCGGACGTCGTTGAAGCCACGGCGGGCAAGGAGCAGGTGTCGGAGTGGGAAGCGCTTTTCGACGACACCTACGCGCAGGACGAGGAGGAAGAAGATCCGGCCCTGGCGCTGAAGGGGTGGAACAGCAGCTACACGGGCGAGCCGATCCCGCGCGAGGAGATGCGCGCGTGGGTCGATCACACGGCGGAGCGCATCCTGGCGTTCGGTCCGGAGCGGGTGCTGGAGGTGGGGTGCGGGACGGGGCTGCTGCTCTTCCGCGTGGCGCCGCACGTCCGTGCCTACCACGGGACCGACTTCTCGGGGGTGGCGCTGGATCACGTCCGCCGGCACCTCGCCGGGCTCCCGCAGGTCTCGCTCTCCGAGCGCGAGGCCGACCAGCTGGATGACTACGCGGGGGCGGGATTCGACCTTGTGGTCGTCAACTCGGTCGCGCAGTACTTCCCGGGCCTGGACTACCTGCTGCGCGTGCTGGAGGGCGCGGCCGCGGCGCTGCGCCCCGGCGGGCGGATCTTCGTGGGCGACGTGCGCAGCCTGACGCTGGCGGGTGCCTTCCACGCTTCGGTGGAGCTTGCCCGCGCACCCGACGATCTTCCCGCCGGGCGTCTGCTGAGCCGGGTGCGGCGGGGGATGGCGGAGGAGCAGGAGCTGCTGATCGAGCCCGCGCTGTTCGAGGTGGTGCGGGCGCGCATCCCCCGCCTCGGCCGCGTCGAAGTGCAGGCGAAGCGGGGTGAGTACGACAACGAGGTCTCACGCTTCCGCTACGACGTCGTGCTGCATCTCGATGCCGACATCACCGCCGCAGCGGACCCGCTCGAGCGGGAGTGGGGCGGGAAGGACGTGGCCGGCCTGCGGGCGCTGGCGGAGGGGAACACGTCGGCGCTGCTCGTCCGTGGCGTCCCGGACGCGCGGGTCCGCGAGCACGTCCGCGCGCTGGAGCTGATCTCGAGCGCGCGGGTCGCGGCGACCGCGGGCGAGGTGCGGGCCCTCGCCGACGCCGGGGCGGGGGACGGGATCCAGCCGGAGGCGCTGTTCGCGCTGGGCGAGGAGATGGGTCGTGCCGTGGAGGTGCGCCCCGGCGCGCCCGGCACGCTGGACGTGCTCTTCCACCCCGCCGGCGATGTCGCGCCCTTCCCCGTGTCGGTGGATGCGGAGCGGCCGTGGGAGAGCTATGCCAACGACCCGCAGTGGGGCCGCCGCATGCGCGCGCTGGTACCCGCGCTGCGCGAGGCCGCCCGCGCCCGGCTGCCGGAGTTCATGGTGCCGAGTGCCTTCGTGGTGC
>DASWMA010000620.1:0-3889 GCA_036399995.1 Longimicrobium sp.
ACCGCGTGGCCCCCGGCCTGGGCGGAAGCTGGTCGCCCGTCCCCGCCGCCCCGGCGGACGGGGCGACGGCCGGCACGGGCGCGCCGGCGCCGGCCTACGGCTACCTGGTTCTCCCCGGCGCCGAGCAGACGGCGGCGGTGATGCGCTTCGTGGACGCGGGCGGGCGGGTGCGGGTGCTGGGGAAGGCCGCCACCTTCGGCGGGCGGCGCTGGCCGGCGGGCACCTGGTTCATCCCCACCCGCGGCAACGACTCGCTGCAGGCGCGCGCCACCCGCGCGGGGCTGGGCGCCTACGCGGCCTCCGTGGCCACGGGGCGGAGCGAAGACGGGATCGACCTGGGGAGCGAGAACGTGCGCGCCATCAAGCGCCCGCGCGTGGCCGTGGTCTCGGGCGAGGGGGTCGACCCCACCTCGTTCGGCGCGCTCTGGTTCTTCATGGACCAGCAGCTGGGGATGAACTTCGACGCCATCGACGGCAACGACCTGACCCGGGTGGACCTGTCGCGCTACGACGTGGTGGTGATCCCCGACGCCTCGCCGCGGGCGATCCGCGGCGCGGTGGACACGCTCAAGCAGTACGTGCTGCGCGGCGGCCGGCTGGTGGCCTTCGCCGGCGGCGCCGAGGCGTTCGCCCCCACCGCCGAGATCAAGACGCGCGAGGGGGTGCCCGACAGCGCGCTGATCCGGTCGAAGTACCTGGCCGGGCGCGAAGAGCGCGAGCGGCAGGAGTTCCGGCAGGAGATCCCGGGGATGATCACCTCGGTCACGCTCGACCCCGCGCACCCGCTGGCCTTCGGGGCGGGGCAGGACGCGAACCCCGGGCAGACCTTCGTGCTGCACCAGGGGTCGCTGGTGTTCGAGCCGGGCGAGGGGATCGAGACGGTGGCCTACTTCCCGGCCGCGCCGCCGCGGCTGTCGGGGGTGATCAGCCCCGAGAACCTGCGGCGGCTGGGGCAGGGCGGGTGGCTGGTGAGCAAGGGGATGGGCCGCGGCAGCGTGGTGCTGTTCGCCGACGACCCGCTCTTCCGCCTGTTCTGGCGCAGCAGCCAGCCGCTGCTGCTGAACGCCATCCTGCTGGGGCCGTGAGGTAGCGGACGCGAGGGTGCGGGACCGTTCCGCACCGGCGCGGTCTCGTTTCGTCGAAGGGCGTCCGCGGCTGCGGACGCCCTTTTTCATCCCGGCCCACCTTGTACCGTTTTGCCGGACCTCGTTCTGCTTCAAACACTGAAAAAATCTCACGCAGAGCAGCAGAGCAGCAGAGGAGTTTCGTCGTTCTCTGCTGCTCTGCTGCTCTGCGTGAGACATCTCGGGGATCTTTACCCCGAGATGACGGCCTGGCGGGCGGCGCCCGGGCAACGCTTCCGGCACGAGGCGGGCTCTGAGAGGGAGCCGGCGATTCGTCCTCCCCTCCGCGTCCACCCGCTGACACCCTGGAGCCGCCCCGTGCACCGCATCTTCCAGATCCGCCTGCCGCGCGTCCTGAACGCACCGCGTGTCGCCGCCGCGCTGCTGATCGTGTCGGGCACCGTGCCGTTCGCCGTGTCTCGCGCCGCCGCGCAGGCCCCGAGCCCTCCCGCGGCGCGGATGGCGGACGATGCGGCGGTGCAGCGCGTCTCCGGGCTCGTGAGCCTCCTCCTGCGGAACGACTTCGCGGGCGCGGAGCGCTACCTCCGCGCCAACGCGGCACCGGGCTCGATGGCCGCGGCGGCGCCCGGGCACGAGACGGGATCGTTCCAGACGCTGCTCGCCGCCGGCGGCTTCCGGCTCACCGGCATCGCGCGCGAGCGCGGGCTGGTGGTGGCGCAGCTGCAGGGCGGCGGCGGCCGCTTGCTGGCGGTGCAGGTGGAGGTGGAGCCCACCGCGCCCCATCGCATCCGCGACGTGCGCCCGGGGCCGGGCGACCGGCCACCGCCGCCGGCCGCGCCGCCGCTCGCCCCGGAACACCCCGCCAGCGTGCGCGCCGCCGAGCTGGTGGCGGCGCTGAACGCGCCCGGGCAAGACGCGACGCGGCGCCTGGTGGCGAGGTCGTGGGCGCTCAAGCCGGGGGAGACGGCCGACTCGGTGGTCGCGGAGCTCGCCGAGATCAGCGTGCGGGTGGGGGCGGGCCTCACCCTTTCGGGCGTGACCCCGGGCGACGACGGCCAGGTGGAGGTGGAGGTGAACAACCGCCGCGGGAGAAGGTCGACCGTCACGCTGGCGGTGGAGCCCCAGGCGCCGCACCGGGTGTCGATCGCCGGGCTCGCCCTGCAGCCGGAGCGCGAGGCCGAGCCCGCCGAGTACGTCCCCGCGGTGGTGGAGCTCGCCACCCCCGTGGTCACCGTTCCGCTGGTGTTCGCCAACGGACGGCCGCTGGTGGACGTGACCATCGGGGGGAAGGGGCCCTTCCGGCTGATGCTGGAGACCGGCTGCGGCTGTATCGAGCTGGCGCCGCGAACCGTGGCGGCGGCGGGCGGGCTGGAAGCGCTCACCGACGACAAGCTGTACCGCGTGCCCGGCGGCTTCGTGGACGGCCTGCACCGGGTGACGGAGCTGCGCATCGGCGGCGCGCGGCTGGGCGGCTTCGTGGCCACCACCGACGCCACCATGCCCGGCGTGGACGGGCTCATCGGCCTCCCCGCGTTCGCCGGCCTGCTCCTCACCGTCGACTATCCGAACCGGCAGCTCCGGCTGGAGAAGGGCGCCCTTCCCGCGCCCGACGGGAAGACCGTGCTGCCGATGCGCAACATCTTCGGCGTGCTGCTGGGGATCGACATGGAGACCGGCGGCGGAACGCTGCCCACGGTGATCGACACCCAGTCGGGGCTGGCGCTGAGCCTGTCTCCGGAGCTGGCGTCGGGGCTGCGCTTTGAGAGCGCGCCGGTGCAGACCGGGGAAGTGCTGATGGGCGGCACGGTGACGGCGCCGGTGAAGACGGGCCGGCTGGCGGGGGAGCTGCGGATCGGCGAGTTCGTCCTCCCGCGGCAGCTCGCGCAGGTGATCACGCATCCACCCGACCGCCCGCGGCTGGCGAACATCGGGGCCGAGATCCTGCGCCACTTCGCCGTGACGCTCGACCAGCAGAACATGCGCGTCCGATTCACCCGCGCCGGCCCCACCACCCTGCCGGCGCCGGGCCCGTACCGCGGCTTCGGCCTGGTCGCCAGCAGCCTGCGCGACGGCACGGCGCGTGTCAGCAGGGTCGACGCGGGCGGCGCCGCCGACCGGGCCGGGCTGAAGGTGGGCGACGTGGTGGTGCGCGTGGACGGCGCGCCCCTTGGCACGCTGCGGGAGAACGGGGTGAGCGCCCAGGCCGCCCTGATCCGGCGTGCCCAGGACCCCGCGCCGGTCACGCTCGAGGTGCGCCGCGACGGCCAGCCGCTGACCGTGACGCTCGCGAGCGAGGTCGTGGTGCCTTAGTCAGGCAGGCCACGAATCCGCCATGCGCCGCGCTGTGCGCTGGCGACGGAAGATGCCACCTTTCGTTGCAACTGCCGGACAGGGGCATCTCGGCGTCCACCCGAGTGCGTCACGGAAGCCCAAAGCGGCGGACGAAATGCAGTTCCACATTTCGCGGAGTGTCGTTGGAATCGCCGTGAAGCTTTCATGTGGGACGTAGCCGTGAGCAAGTTCAAGCAAAGATAAACGGCAGGGGTTGAGGGGATGAGCGTATTTGGCGCCGGGTGCGAGACTGCTGCGCTCGCCTTAGGCAACGATGTGCCCATGTCATGCCATTGTGTCCCAACGGATTTCGACTCCACAGGGCGCTTTTGCGTTAGGGGGAACACCCTCGCAGTCATCCGGCCGTATCCCCGGGCTTCGCGGCATCTCGCGCTAAGCTGTGCACGCTGCCCAGGTGTCTCTCCACGATGTTCACGGCCCGTTGAACGTTGCGAGACCGGCTCCAGCCAGTG
>DASWMA010000621.1:0-8729 GCA_036399995.1 Longimicrobium sp.
GCTGCAACAACCACACGAAGTCCGCCCTCGCGACTACCGGCTGTGGCTCGGCCGCGGTGAGGGCGCGCGACACCGGCCTGGCTCAGGAGCGATGGGATTGCTCATGTGCGGAAGAAAGCGGTTGAAGGCCGGGAGATGAACAGTCCGGCATCAGCGGACGGAAGCGGCGAGCGAGCGGAGGCGGGGCAGGTCCGCGTACAGCGCCTTTCCCGGGCAGAGCGTCTCCGCGTAGTCTTTGTGCCCGGCGATGCGGTCGGCGGGAACGTGGTAGCGCCGCGCCAGCGAGGGGATCAGCCGGTCGAGCGTGCGGCGCTGCGCCTCGGTCAGCGGCTCGTTCTCGAAGTTCCCTTCGACCACGACGAGCAGGTGCCCGGTGGGGTCGTACGGCGTGTTGGATTCGCCGGCGAAGCGGATCTCGCGCCCCTCGCCCACCGAGCCGTCCGTGCCCACGTACAGGTGGTAGGGGATGTCGGCCCAGGCGGCCCTCCGGCGCCCGCCCTCCAGCGCCGCCTCGGCCTGCGAGAAGCGCTGCAGCCCCCGCAGCTTGTCCTCGATCGTGCGTCCGGGCGCCTGCGGCGAGCCGGTGTGGTGGATGGTGATGCGGTCGATACGGTGCATCTGCATCGGTCGCAGCGGCGCCGCCGCGCCCCACTCCGCGCGCGGCACGTAGCGAACGCCCTCCGGCGCCGGCCCCGCGCGATGGCATCCGGACAGGACGACGAGGAGCGCCGGGAGAAGGATCGTCTTCTTCACGAGCGGATCGGGAACGGGTGGATGATGGGACCGCCGGTCGGCCGCCCTGGAAGTTGATATGAGGGTCGCACGATATGCCGGTTCCGGCAATTTCGACCCGGACAAAACTAGTGTGGTGCCGCCGAAGTAACATGCATCTTGGTCTGCCGGATGTAAGATTGTCCGGCATGCCAATGCTGATACGCATGGGCGGAAATGGCAAACGTCCGTGCGGCACAGGCCGCACGGACGTTCTCTGTCATGGGGGCGGAATGGTGGGGATCCGTCGTCCGCGTGGCACCGGTAGAGCCTGGAGCAGACCGTAGGTTCGAACCTCTCTCACGCCCGCCTGCACGCTCCCGGCGCTCTGCCACGTTCGTAGCGTGTACTGCTCGCGGTAGCGGTATTCGCCCTTGACGATCGTCAGCACAACTCGTGGCGCCGCGCTGCCGCTGACCTGCAGCGTGTCCACGCGTACGAACCGTGGCGGCCATCGGACGGCCGCCCGCGTCGAATCCGCCGTGCACGGCTGGATGGTGCGGTCGAGAAGCGAGACGAGCGCAGAATCGATCCCCGCCGGAAAGCTCGCGGGGCGGCCGAGCGCTTCGTACACGCTGCATGCGTCGACCGGCGTCCGGTCACCCACCCAGTGCGCTCGATGGGCGAGCACGGCGTTCACCACCGCGAGGCCTTTCGGCTCCTGCGCGTGTGCGGGCATGGCCGCCATCAACGCTACCAGACCGGCGGCAGCCACGGCGTGCCTCCTCAACTCAAGCATACGTTCGGACCCGGATCGAGCAGGTTGAACGGGCTATCCGAATAGTGCCCGTTTGCGTCGAAGCCATTCGGATGATCGCGCCGCAGGATGTGCGCTGCCTCGTGCAACGCGGTGTTGGCGAGTTCGCGCAGCGAAGTGACGATCCCTTTCTGCGCCTCGCCCAGGAGCCATGGATCAAGATGGATCTTCCCCTCGTAGGTGGCGCCGAAATGACCTGCCGTACCCTGTGAATCGGAGGAGCCACGGAACACTTTGTCCGCGTTGAACCGCTCCATGAAGCGGTCGCGCATCTCGCCGCACAGGCGACGCGCGGTAGTGTCGGCGATGGTCGTGTCAGGACGCACGAACCGGCGAAGCGCGTCGAGGATCACGGTCGAGTCGGCGCGCGTCAGCGCCTTCTCGCATTTCGGATCGACAGAGGGGTCGCACTCGGTGGCCGTGGTATCGGGCGGGGGCGGCGTGTCCCCGCCGTCGGGCGGCGGCGGCTCCGTTCCAGGGTCGGCGCCGCCGTCTTCGGGTACGGGCGGCGAGTAGCAGAACGGGTACTCCCCGCCGTAACGGCAACCGGTTGCCTCCACTGCCGGAAGAGCGTACGCGCCTCTGTGGTCGCTGGTTCCGCGCGGTGCCGTCACACGGTCCGCGCAACCTACGAGGAACGCCGTCCAGAGCAGTGCAAAAAGCTGGGCAGCGTTACGGCTTTTGGGAGGCAGTCCCATCGTTGGATGCTCGCGGTTCAGTGCTGCTGTTGGGACAGGAGGTGGAGTGCTTGAAAATATATGTCACGAAAGTATCGTGATCAATAGGTCTGAAACATTTGTTGCATCATCGCCCCGGTGAATCTACCCGCTGCCACGCACCCGTCCTGCCCTTGCCGGTGCCACGGCATTGTCGCATCCTACCGGCGAATCTCATGGGTTACGCCGGAACGAGGATGGAGCCGCGGTTGCCTGCCAAGCTGACCGTCGACGAGCTGCTGCGCGCCAAGAAGGAGTCGCTCGCCCTGGAGCTGCTCACGGACGGGCGCGGGCTGGTGCGCGAGATCACCAACCCCGACATCTCCAGCCCGGGGCTGGTGCTGACCGGCTACAGCGAGCGTTTCCCCAGCGAGCGCGTGCAGGTGCTGGGCGAAACCGAGATCTCGTTCCTCGAATCGCTCGCCGACGACCGCCGCCGCACGGCGATCGAGGCGTTCCTTTCCTTCGACATCCCGGTCATCTTCATCACCAAGGGGCAGGAGGCGCCCGAGCCGCTGATCGAGGTGGCCAACCAGGTGGGCACGCCGGTCGTCCTTTCAGGGCTCAAGACCAGCGAGTTCTACACCCGCATCAAGCCCTTCCTGGAAGAGCGCTTCGCGCCCACCACCACCATGCACGGCTCGCTGGCCGACGTGTACGGCGTGGGGCTGCTGTTCGTGGGGACCAGCGGGGTGGGGAAGAGCGAGGCGGTGCTCGACCTGGTGGAGCGCGGGCACCGGCTGGTGGCCGACGACCTGGTGATCGCCACGCGCCGCGGCCACGAGGTGCTGATCGGGAAGGGGCACGACCTGCAGCGCCACCACATGGAGATCCGCGGCGTGGGGATCATCGACGTGCAGCGGCTGTTCGGGATCCGCGCCATCCGCCTGCAGAAGCGGATCGAGGTGGTGGTGCAGCTCGAGGTGTGGGACGCCGACGCCGCCTACGACCGCACCGGGCTCGACCCGCAGTTCATGGACATCCTGGGGGTGCCGGTGCCCAAGGTCACCATTCCGCTGGTGCCGGGTAAGAACATCACGGTGGTGTGCGAGGTGGTGGCCATGAACCACCTGCTCAAGTTCGCGGGCCACGACACCGCGGCGCTGTTCAACAAGCGCCTGCAGGCCCGCATGGGGATGTCGGAGTACCTGGAGGAAGACTATGAGTGAGCCGGTCCGCGGGGTGGTGGTGGCCCACGCGTCGCTGGCGGACGGGCTGGTGGCGTCGGTGCTGGCGATCTCGGGGGTAGACGGCGACGCGCTGCGCGCCCTGACCAACGAGGGGTGCGGCCCCGAGAGCCTGCAGGCCCGCGTGAACGACGCGCTCCCGGCCGGGGGGCCGGCCATCGTGTTCACCGACATGGGGAGCGGGAGCTGCGCCTTCGCGGCCCGCCGCATCGCGCTGGAGCGCCCCGACACGGGGATCGTGACCGGGGTCAACCTCCCCGTGCTCCTCGACTTCGTGTTCCACCGCGAGATGCCGCTGGGCGAGCTGGTGGAGCGGCTGGTCGAGAAGGGTCGCGGCGGGATCACCGGTGCACACCGGGAGGCGGCGGCGCATGCCGATCGTGCTATTCAGGGTCGATGAACGGCTGATCCACGGCCAGGTGGTGGTGGGGTGGGGCGGACCGCTCCACGCCGACCGCATCGTGGTGGTGGACGACGAGCTGGCCGCCAGCCCGTGGGAGCAGGAGCTGTACTGCCTGGGCGTGCCCGCCGAGATCGAGGCCCGCTTCCTGACGGTGAGCCAGGTGCGCGCCGACCTGGCCACCTGGAAGACCGACCCGCGCCGCACCATCGTGCTGGTGCGCGACGTGGCCACCGCCGCACGGGTCGCCGAGGGCGGGGGGCTGAAGGGCGAGGAGGTGAACCTGGGCGGGATCCACTTCGCCGAGGGACGCACCCGCATCCTCCCGTACCTGCACCTGCGGGTCGAGGAGAAGGAGCAGCTGCGCCGCATCGCCGCCACGGGAGCGCTGGTCTCCGCGCGCGACCTGCCGGCGGCCCGGCGGGTGCCGCTCGACGAGCTGACGGGGTGAGCCCGGCTGCCGGCCGCCCGCCGGCGGATCGGTGCCCGCCCGGCGGCTGGACGGCCGGCCTGGGAGACGACGGGTGGGGTTGGGTGAGGGAGACACGGCCATTCCCTGCAACCGGGTGAGATGATCCTGACCGCCGCCGAGACCGCGCTGGTGGTGCTGATCGGGGGGCTCGTCGCGCTCGACGGCACCTCGGTGGGGCAGCTCATGGTCTCGCGCCCTTTCGTGGCCGCGGCGCTCGGCGGCCTCGCCGTCGGCCGCCCGGCGCAGGGGATCGTTGCGGGGGTGGTGCTCGAGGCGCTGCACCTGGCCGTGCTACCGGTTGGCGCCGCGAAGTACCCGGAGGGCGGCCCCCCCGCGGTCGCGGCCGGCGCCGTCTACGCGTCGAACTTCCCACCCGTGGCGGCCGCGGCCACGCTGCTGGTGGCCGTGCTGGTGGCGCTGGCGCTGGAGCAGGTGGGCGGCCGCTCGGTGGCGCTGCTGCGGCAGTGGAACGTGCGCTTCGCCGGGGCGCCCGGCGCGGGGCTCACCCCCGGGCAGGTGGCCGGCCGCCAGCTGGCTCCGATGGCGGTGGACTTCGCGCGGGGCGCGCTGCTCACGCTGCTGGGCGTGCTGGTGCTGGGGTGGCTGCTGCGGGCCGCCGACTTCTCCGGCTTTCCCGAGATCGCGGTGGGGACGATCCTGCGGCTGTCGGTGGTGGCGGGGGTGGCCAGCGCGCTGCGGCTGTTCGGCCGGGCCCACTACCCGCTCTTCCTGGTGGGGGCGGCGGCCGGGGCGGGGGTGGCGTGGCTGATCTAGGCGGGCCGAGCCGCGGGGCGCGCGCGCGGATGCTGCTGCGCTCGTTCGCCGTGCAGGGGAGCTGGAACTACCAGACGCTGATCGGCACGGGTCTGGCGTTCGTGCTGGCTCCCGCACTGAAAGAAGTGTACGCCGGAGACGCCGAGGCGCTGCGCCGCGCGCTGGGACGCCACACGGAGCTGTTCAACAGCCACCCGTACCTGGCGTCGGTGGCCGCGGGCGCCGTGGCCCGGCTCGAGGCCGACGGCGTGCCGGCCGAGACGGTGGCGCGCTTCAAGGCCGCCGTGCGAGGCTCGCTGGGCACGCTGGGCGACCGGCTGGTGTGGCTGATGTGGCGCCCGATGTCGGTGCTCCTCGGCCTGGCGCTGGTGCTGGCCGGGGCGGCGTGGTGGGTGGGGGCGCTGGCCTTCCTGCTGGTGTTCAACGCGCTGCACCTGTGGATGCGCGCCTGGGGGCTCCGGATCGGGCTGCGTGACGGGCTGCAGATCGGCCGCACGCTGAAGGGCGTCCCCTTCGCGCAGCTGGGCGACCGCGCGGCGCAGGCCGGCGCGCTGCTGGCCGGGTTCGCGGCCGCGGTGGCGGGAAGCGGCCACGCCGGCGTGCCCGGGCTGCAGCTGCCGGGCGGGATGCACCCGGTGGAGTGGGGGCTGGCGCTGCTCGCGGCGCTGCTGGGGATCGCGCTGGGGCCGCGGATACGCGGCGCCGCGGCGCTGGCGATGGGCTTGGCACTGGTGGCGGGGCTGGTCCTCGCCCGCACCTGAACGTTCCTGGCGGATGGAAACGAGCTCCGAAGTGCAGATCGTGAACAAGTACGGCCTTCACGCCCGGCCCGCGGCCGAGTTCGTGAAGCTCGCCAACCGCTTCCGGTCGGACGTGTGGATCCGCAAGGAGGAGGTGGAGGTGAGCGGCAAGAGCATCATGGGGGTGATGATGCTGGCCGCCGAGTGCGGGAGCACGGTGCAGGTGCGCGCCAGCGGCGAAGACTCGCAGGCCGCGGTGGACGCGCTGGTGCAGCTCATCCAGAACCGGTTCGGAGAGGACTGACACCCGTGAGCCTGGTCCGCGACGGGATCCCGGCCGCGCCGGGGATCGTGATCGCCCCCGCGCGCGTGCTGCGCTGGGAGGTGCCGCGCGTGCCGCACGGCGCCACCATCGCGCCCGACCGCGTGGAGGCCGAGGTGCAGCGCTTCCTCGACGCCTGCGACTGGGCCAAGGAGCGCATCCGCGAGCTGCAGAGCCGCACCGCCGCCAGCATGGGCGAGGTGGAGGCGCAGATCTTCGAGCCGCAGATCCTGATGCTCGAAGACGCCGACCTGGTGCAGGGCACCGTGGGCACCATCCGCGAGAACCACCTGTCGGCCGAGCGCGCCTTCGAGTGGCGGGTGCTGGAGTGGGAGAGCGCGCTGTCGCACAGCAGCCACCCCATGGTGCTCGACCGGCTGAACGACCTGGCCGACGTGCAGACCCGCGTGCTGCGCCGGCTGATGGACCTCCCCGACCCCGACATCGGCAACCGCAGCGACCACAAGCACGTGATCCTGGTGGCGCGCGAGCTCACCCCGTCGATCACCGTGCAGCTCGACCCCGAGCACGTGGTGGGGATCGCCACCGACCTGGGGACGCGCACCTCGCACAGCGCCATCCTGGCCCGCTCGCTCGACATCCCCTGCGTGGTGTCGCTGGGCGACCTGTCCGACCAGGTGCGCGACGGGCAGGAGGTGATCCTGGACGGCCGCAAGGGGCGGGTGATCGTGGACCCCACCCCCGCCGAGACCGCCGCCTACCGCCAGCGCGACTTCGCGATCCGCGAGTGGGAGCAGGAGCTGGTGCTTCTCGCCCACATGCCGTCGATGACGCGTGACGGGGTCGAGGTCAAGCTGCTCAGCAACATCGACCTTCCCGGCGAGGCGGGGAGCGCGCGCACCCACGGCGCGTCGGGCGTGGGGCTCTACCGCACCGAGTTCCTGGTGGTGGGCCGCAACACCGCGCCGGGCGAAGAGGAGCAGTACCGCGCCTACCGCAGCGTGGCCGAGGCCTTCCCCAACGCGCCCGTGACGATCCGCACCTTCGACCTGGGGGGCGACAAGTTCCCGGCGTTCCTGCACATGGCGCCCGAGGAGAACCCCTTCCTGGGGTGGCGGGCGATCCGGGTGTGCCTCGACGAGCCCGAGATCTTCCGCACCCAGCTGCGCGCGCTGCTGCGCTCGATGCAGCACGGCGACGTACGCATCATGCTCCCGCTGATCAACGACATCGCCGAGGTGGAGGCCACGCGCCGGCTGATCGAGGAGGTGCGCGAGAAGATGGCGGCCGAGGGGATGTGGGTGCCCGAGCGCTACTCGCTGGGCGCGATGGTGGAGACCCCCGCCGCCGCGCTCTCGGCGGCGCAGCTGGCGCACCACGTCGACTTCTTCTCCATCGGCACCAACGACCTGGTGCAGTACACGCTCGCCGTGGACCGCGGCAACAGCCGGCTGGCCAAGCTCTACAACCCCTTCCACCCCGCCGTGGTGCGGCTGCTCGACGCGGTGGCCCGCGCCGGGCGCGAGGCGGGGATCGAGGTGTCGGTGTGCGGCGAGGTGGCGGCCAACCCGCTGGCCGCCTACATGCTGATCGGGATGCGGGTGAGCTCGCTCTCGGTGGGCCCGGCGTCGCTGGCCGAGATCAAGAAGGTGATCCGCTCGGTCACCTTCTCGGAAGCCGAGGAGGCGGTGCGCGAGGCGCTGCGCGCGCCCAAGTCCGAGGGCGTGGTCACGGCGCTGGCTTCGCGGCTGGGGCAGGTGATCGACCTTTCCAAGTTCGGCGGGGCGTGGAGCTTGTCGCACTCCGACGCCTAGGGTATCTTCACGCCGCAAACGCACTTCCGCGGTCTCTCCGACATTTTCCCGGGACAAATCCACGTGTCACGCCGCCAGCTCTTCACCTCCGAGTCGGTCACCGAAGGCCATCCCGACAAGATCGCCGACCAGATCTCCGACGCCGTCCTGGATGCGATCCTGGGCGACGACCCCACCGGCCGCGTGGCCTGCGAAACGCTGGTGACCACCGGCGTGGCCGTGGTGGCGGGCGAGATCACCACGTCGACCTACGTGGACATCCCGGCGATCGTCCGCGGGACGCTCAAGTCGATCGGCTACACCGACGCCCAGTACGGGATCGACGCGCACACCTGCGCGGTGATGACCACCATCGACCGGCAGAGCCCCGACATCGCGCAGGGGGTGGACACCGGCGGCGCGGGCGACCAGGGTATGATGTTCGGCTACGCCACCGACGAGAACGACGCCCTGATGCCCACGCCGATCCTGCTGGCGCACCGCCTGGCCGAGCGGCTGGCGGGGGCGCGCAAGGACGGCACCATCCAGTGGCTGCGCCCCGACGGGAAGACGCAGGTGTCGGTGGTGTACGAGGACGACCGGCCGGTGTACGTGGACACGGTGGTGGTCTCCACCCAGCACGACCCCGAGGCCACGCAGGACGAGATCCGCGAGATGATCATCAAGCACGTGATCGTCCCAGCGCTCCCCGAGGGGGTGTTCGACCCCGAGCGGGCCACCATCCACGTGAACCCCACCGGCCGCTTCGTGATCGGCGGGCCGCACGGCGACGCGGGGCTCACCGGGCGCAAGATCATCGTGGACACCTACGGCGG
>DASWMA010000622.1:0-4727 GCA_036399995.1 Longimicrobium sp.
CCCGGGCGTTGTATGCATAGATGGGGGTCAGCTCCGGGCTGCCCCTGGTCAGGCGAACCCCCGGAACCCGGCGCAGCACCTCCGACAGGTACGACGCACGGTTGATGTGGAGCACGGAGTCGGTCATGAAGACCCCCAGGCCGAGCTTCTGCCGCTCGTAGAAGCCGTGGATGTCGAGCCCCGGCCGGCGCGACTCCGCCCGCGCGCCGATCCCCGCCAGCTGCACCACGCGCTGCACCGAGGCGGCCAGCGTGGCACCCGCGCCGGCGCGCAGCTCCAGCTCGGCCGCCTCGGCCGGGAGCGGCACCTCCACGCCGCGGCTGCCGATGGACGGGTGCGCAACCGTCACGCGGTGCATCCCCGCGGTGGCGGCACGGGAGCGGAACCGCCCCTGGGCGTCGGTGGTGACGGCCGGCGCCGCGCCCACCCGCACCGACGCGCCCGCCAGTGGCCGCCCACCCGCGTCGCGCAGCACGCCCGAGACGCCCGCGCCCGCGGACGTGCCCGCGGTCGTACGGGCGGGGCCCGATGCCGTGCGGGGCGCGGGGAGCGCCAGGTCCTCACGCCGCGGGCGGTCTGCGGAGACCAGGACGCCGGAGAGGGTGACGGCCGCCTGCGCCGTGGTCGCGCGCACCGTGAGCGGCACCCCGGCCGGCGCGCCGCAGACGCGGTACACGCCCTCCGCGTCCGCCACGGCCGCGGCGGTCCCCGGCTGGGCACCGGCCCACGCCACCGTCACCCGCGCGCCGGGCGAAGGCTGGCCCGACGATCCGCGGACGGTGCCCACGAGTGCGCCGGCCGAGCCCGGCCCCGCCTCGCACCGCGCCGCCCACACCACGGCGAACGGGGGGATGGAAAGCGTCTGCCGGGTCGTCGCCCCCTCGCGTACCGAGGCGCGGACGGGCGCGGGGGTGAAGCGCAGCGAATCGAGCCGCGGGGAGGTGAAGGTGAGCTGGTAATCCCCCGCCGGCAGGTTGGGGATGGAGAAACGGCCGAGCGAGTCCGCCACCGCCTGGTGCCCCGCGGCCGAGACGCGCGCCCCGGCCAGCGGTCGCGCCGCGGTGCTATCCCACACCGTCCCCTCGATCGTCCCCGACGCGGCCCGGGCCGCCACCTGCGCATCGACCGCGGCGGAGGCGGCGGAAGCGGAGAGCACCTCGCCGCCTTCTTCGCGGATCCCGGCCAGGCGGAAGGAGAGCGAGTTCTGGTCGCGCAGGCTGGGGTCCGAGAACGGCATGCTCCCCTGTACGCGCGTGGCGGTCACGACGGGCATGCGGATGGTCCACCGCCCCACGATCCAGCGCCCGTCCGGCAGCCGCGCGAACTCCATCCTTCCGCCCGCCGCGTCGGCCTCGCGGCGAAGGCCGGGCACCTGCGTGTAGCGGTACTCCAGCCGCCGCAGCTCCGCGGTGGCACGGTCCAGCCAGAGGACGCCGCGCACGTCCGGGCGGGCGGTGGAAATCGGCTCGAAGGAGAGGCCGATCAGCCCGTCTTCGCCCTGTTCGATCGCGAAGCAGTGCCGCTCCTGGAACTCGTCGGAGAGCAGCACGCGCGCATCGGGTGCGTGGAAGGCGAATCCCCCCACGTCCTGCTCCACGTAGCCGAAGCGGGTGAGGCGCTCCAGCGGCACCGCCACGAACGGCGTGCCCGACGCAAGCTCGCCCAGCGCCACCGTGTCGCGCAGGATCGTTTCGCCGCGCGGGTCCATGGTGCGCCAGTAGCGGCGCACGGCGTAGCGGTAGTCTTCGCTGGCGCCCGTCTCGCGCGCGCTCCCCAGCACCTTCCGCGCCTCCGTCCACAGCGCCGCCGTCTGCGGGCCCGCGCCCGGGCGCGGCGTGCAGCGCGAGCGTGACTGCACCACGATCCCCTCCAGCACGATCCGCTGGGGGTTGGCCGCCAGCCGCCGCTCCACCGTCTCGTCGGCGGCCAGCGCGAACGCCGGCGTCTCGGTGCTCGCGAACCCGATCCGCTCCACGCGCAACGAGTACGTCCCCGCACCGCGCGCGTGCAGCACGAAGCGGCCGTCCGCGCCCGTCATCGCCGCCGCGGCCTCGCGCCCGTCTGCGCCGCGCAGCACGGCGCGCGCACCGGGGATCGGCTCGCCGCTCGCCGGATCGACGAACGAGCCCTGCACCGTCTGCGCACGGAGCGCCGGCGCACAGAGCGCCGCGGCAAGCATCACCAGTGAGAGGGGGATTCTCTTCATCGTGCGATGCGGTGAGAGGGTGGCGCGGGAGAGCAAGACACGGCCGACGCGCGGCGGCGCGGCGGTGGAGTCGGGCCTGGACTCGAGGATTGCGGGTGATCGGTGGACGGGGCGGAGGGCCGTCACTGGTCCGTCCTCCGCGTCCACAGCAGGATCACCCCGCAGGCGGAGGTGCTGCCGCGGTACTGGATCGGGATCTCGGACGGCCCGCGGTACACCTCCACGGCCTCCACGTCGGCCATGGGGATCTCGTCCAGGCTGAGGGAGCGCGCCGCGCCAAGCCCCTGCCCCGCAACCAGCATCCCGTCGAGGTACACGTCCATCCAGCAGGCGCCGGCCTGCCCAACGCCGGTGGAGCCGCGGGTACCCATCGCGAAGGTGCGGGGGTTCAGCGCGCTGCCGCCCTCCACGATCCGCACGCCGGCGACGGTCCTCAGCGTGTTGGCCAGGCGCCCGCCCGCCACCCGCCGCAGCGACTGGCCGGTCAGGAACACGCCCAGCCCCTGCCGCTGGCGGTCGTAGAAGCCCTGCATGTCGAGCCCCGGCCTGCGCGCCTGCGCGCGCGCGCCGATCCCCGCGATCTGCACCACGCGCTGCACCGAGGCGGCCAGCGTGGTGCCGGGGCCGGGGCGCAGCTCCACCTCCACCGCCTGGTCGGGGAGCGGCACCGCCACGGTGCGGCTGCCGAGCGCCGCGTGCGACACGGCGACGGCGTGCGTCCCCGAGCCCACGCGGCCCACGCGGAAGCGCCCGCGCGCGTCCGTCACCGTCGGACGGCCGCCCACCCGCACCTCGGCGCCGGCCAGCGGGCGCCCCTCCGCGTCGCGCACCACGCCCGAGACGCCCTCGGCCGCGGCCGCGCCGGGGCCCACGGCGGTGCGCGGCGCGGGGAGGGCCAGGTCTTCGCGGTGGGGCCGGTCGGCCGCCACGCGCACGTCGCTCACGCTGACCGAGGCGTCGCGGGCGGCCACGCGCACGGTCAGCGGCACCTCGGCCGGCACCCCGCAGGCGCGGTACACCCCCGCCGAGTCGGTGGTGGCGCCGGCGGTTCCCGGCTGCTCGCCCGCCCACTGCACGCTGGTGCGCACCCCCGGCGCCGGCTGGCCGGTGGGGCCCCGCACCACGCCCACCAGCGTGCCGGTGCCCGCCGGCGCGAAGCCGCACGCCGACGCCCACACCACGGCCAGCGGGGGGATGGCCAGCACCTGCTGCATCGTCTCCCCCTCGCGCACCGCCACCCGCACGGGCGGCGGCGCGTAGCGCAGCGAATCGAGACGGGGAGAGGTGAAGGTGAGCTGGTAGGCGCCCGCGGTGAGCCCGGTGATCGAGAAGCGGCCCGCCGAGTCGGCCACCGCCCCGTGGCCGGCCACCGAGACGCGCGCGCCGGCCAGCGGGCCGCCCGCGATGCTGTCCCACACCATCCCCGCCACCGTGCCGGCGCCGATGGTGGCGAGCTGCACCGGCGCCTCGCCCACGCGCCCGGCGGAAAGCACCTCGCCGCCCTCTTCGCGGATCCCCAGCAGGATGTACGGCGTGGCGTTGCTGGCCCCGCGCGGGCGCGTCCGCGTGTCGGCCACCAGGGGCATGCGGATCGCCCACCGCCCCACGATCCAGCGCCCGTCGGCCAGCCGCGTGAAATCCATCCACCCGCCCGCGCCCTCGCCCTCGGGGGGCATGCGGGGGATGCGGACGTAGCGGTACTCCAGCCGCCGCAGCTCGGCGGTGGCGCGGTCGAGCCAGAGGACGCCGCGCACCTCGGGGAGCGTGTTGGACAGCGGCTCGAAGGAAAGGCCGATCAGCCCGTTCTCGCCCTGCTGCAGCGCGAAGCAGTGCCGCTCCTGGAACTCGTCGGAGAGGAGGACGCGGGCGTCGGGTGCGTGGAACACCAGCTCGCTGCGGGCCGGCTCCACGTAGCCGTTGCGCGACAGCCGGTCGAGCGGCACCGCCATGAAGGGCGTGCCCGAGGCCAGCTCGGCGGTGGCCACCGAATCGACCAGGATGGTCTGCCCCGGCGCGTCGAGCCAGCGCCAGTAGCGCCGCACGACGTAGCGGTGGCCGCCGCTCTCGGCGCTCTCGCGCGCGCTCCCCAGCACCTTGCGGGCTTCGCCCCACACCGTGGCCGTCTGCGGCCCCGAGCCGGGGCGCGGGGTGCAGCGCGAGCGCGACTCGGCCACGATCGCCTGCAGCACGATGCGGCGCGGGTTGGCGGCCACGCGGCGCTCCACCGTTTCCCCGGCGGTCAGGGCGAACGGCTGCGTCTCGGTGAGCTCGTAGCCGATGCGCTCCACGCGCAGGGTGTAGCTGCCGGCCGCGCGCGCGCGCAGCACGAACGCCCCGTCCACCCCTGTGGTGGCGGTGGCGGCGTCGCGCCCGGCGGCATCGCGCAGGATGGCGCGGGCGCCGGCCACGGGCTGGCCCGCCGGGTCCACGAAGGAGCCCTGCACCGTCTGCGCGGCGAGCGCACGGGCAAAACCGATGGCGGCGAGAAGCAAAAGGGCGGAGACCTTCGCCATTGCTCTAC
>DASWMA010000623.1:0-18298 GCA_036399995.1 Longimicrobium sp.
CAAAGGTGTGATTGGTGGACGGGCACACGTCATCAGAATCGAACCCATTGATGGAGCGGAGGCCGGCCCACGCCCTCACTCGAGGGTGCAATCGGCCGTGAATGCCGAACGTATCCAGAACCGGTGCTCGGAACCCGGTTCACGAAGCCGCGACTTCGATCCGATCGATCCGGCACGGTCGCTCTTGTGTGCATTGCATCAAAAGGGACGTAGTCGGACACAGCGCGGACGGCGTGGCCGTGAAGCAGCGGCGGCCGGCGTGTGAAGACCTGCCGGCGCTCACCCGCGACGAGCCGGCCTTCGCATGCGCAGGCACGCAACTGGCTTGCGTGCCGCCACTGCCCGATCCATCACCCTTGCTGGAGGCTGACGACGATGAAGAAGCTTCGACTGGACGTGGAGCAGCTGGCGGTCGACTCGTTCCCCACGGCCCACGGCGCGGAGCAGCGCGGCACGGTGGCCGCGCACGACGCGACGCCGGGGTGCACCCTGGAGCCCTCGTTCGGCAACACGGCGTGCGACCTGACCTGGCGCTGCACCCTTCCCGGCGCCTGCTGAGCAGGGGACGGGTCAGCCAAGATCTCTAAGCGCGAGCCCCCGCGGCGGCTGCAGGTGCAGCCGCCGCGGGGGCTCTTTCATCTCATCCCTCCAGCCGGCCACCCCCACGGCTTGCGACGCCTGCGCCGCGCGCCGATGTTGCGCGCGGGGAACGGCCAGGGTCAACGGCATGCGGGGGAACCGATGCGAAACGGGGCGATGCTGATCGTCTGCTGCGCGGCGCTGGCGGGGTGCCGCGCCTCGCTGCCGGCGGCGCGGGCGGCGGCCGAGCAGGATGCGTTCTGGGCGTCGCTGCAGCGCCTGTGCGGGCAGGCGTTCGCCGGAAGCCTGGTGCAGGGCTCGCCCGCCGACTCGGGGTTCACGGGCAAGCCGCTGGTGATGCACGTGCGAAGGTGCTCGCCCGCCGAGGTGCGCATCCCCTTTCACGTGGGCGACAACCGCTCGCGCACCTGGGTCCTCACGCGTACGAACACCGGGCTGCGGCTCAAGCACGACCACCGCCACGCCGACGGCAGCGAAGACGCCGTGACGCAGTACGGCGGCGACACGCGCGGTGCCGGCACGCCCGGGCGGCAGGAGTTCTACGCCGACACGCACACGGCCACGCTGATCCCCGCCGCGGTCACGAACGTGTGGACGGTGGAGGTGACGCCCGGCCAACGCTTCGCCTACGCCCTGCGCCGCGAGGGCACCGACCGCCGCTTTCGCGTGGAGTTCGACCTCACGCGGCCGGTCGCGCTCCCGCCGGCGCCCTGGGGCCACCCGGACTGACGCTCCGCGCCACCCACCCGCGGACCCTCCCCCACCCGATGGGGCGATCGGCCTTTCATCGCGCGGTGCCGCCATCGCGTCATCCTCGTAACTGCCCAACAGTTTGATCGCGCAGCCGCTGGACGATCAAGGAAACCTCGTCGGCGCGTCCATCCGAACCGCATGAACGCCAACCAGGGAGACAGCAGAGATGGAATCCACGCTGCTCGACGAGGCCCGCGCGCTCCAGGACCGGATGGTGGCCGTCCGGCGGGAGCTGCACCGGCACCCGGAGCTCATGTACGATCTCCACCGCACCAGCGAGGTGGTGCGGCGCGAGCTGGATGCCGCCGGGATCCCCTACCGCTTTCCCGTGGCAGAGACGGGGATCGTGGCCACGATCGGCGGGGGCGACGGGCCCTGCGTGGCACTGCGGGCAGACATGGACGCGCTCCCGATCCACGAAGAGGCCGACGTCCCGTTCAGGAGCGAGATCGACGGGAAGATGCACGCCTGCGGGCACGACTGCCACACGGCCATGCTCCTGGGTGCCGCGCAGCTGCTGAAGGCTCGCGAGAGCGAGATCCGCGGCACGGTGAAGCTGCTCTTCCAGCCGGCCGAGGAGGGGGGCGCCGGCGGGCTGCGGATGTGCAACGAGGGCGCGCTCGAGAACCCGAAGGTGCAGCGCGCGTTCGGGCTGCACGTGTGGCCGTACATCCCCACCGGCGTGATCGCGTCGTGCGCCGGGCCGATGCTGGCCTCGGCGGGGATGGTGGAGATCGTGGTATACGGCGTGGGCGGCCACGCGGCCATGCCGCACACCACCGTCGACCCGGTGGCGGCGGCGGCGCGGATCGTGGGCGAGCTGCAGACCATCGTGTCGCGCGAGGTGGACCCGATGACGCCGGCCGTGGTGAGCATCACCACCATCCACGGCGGCGACGTCTTCAACGTGATCCCGCCCGAGGTGCGGCTGCAGGGCACCATCCGGTCGATGACCACGGACGGCCTGAAGTTCCTGCAGGAGCGTGTGCGCGCCATCGCCGAAGGCACCGCGGCCACGCACCGCTGCACCGCCGAAGTCACCTTCCCGGGCGAGGACTACCCGGCCACCGTGAACGACGCGGAAGCGTGGGCGCTGGCCCGCCAGGTGGGCGCCGGCCTCCTGGGCGCCGACGCGGTGAAGGAGATGACGCCGATCATGGGCGGCGAAGACTTCTCGTACGTGCTGGAGCGCGTCCCCGGCTGCTTCGTGGTGCTGGGCACGGGCAAGCCCGAGATCGGAGCCGACAAGGGCCTGCACCACCCGCGGTTCATTGCCGACGAAGACGCGCTGCCGATCGGCGCAGCGCTGCACGCGGCCTTCGCACTGCGCTCGCTGGAGGTGCTGGAAAGGGATCGGGGCTGATCGAGGCCGAGCCCGCGTTGCCGTTCGTTTCGTACCGGCAATCGGTGATCTTTCCCGGCCATTGCCACGAAGGCGGATCGAAGCGGCGGCAGCTCTCCCTCCATCGAGGCAGCCCCGGACGTCAGGCACGAAAGGAGAGAGCCTCATGCGGAACGGTCGGCGGTGGCTGTTGTACGGCGGCCTGTTCACGGGGGGCGCGGCCGTGCTGCACCTTGCGATCATCGCCGGCGGGCCGGAGTGGTACCGGTTCTTCGGAGCCGGCGAAGAGATGGCGCGCGGTGCGGCCCGCGGCTCGCCCTGGCCGGCCGTGCTCACCGCCGGGATCGCCGCCGTCCTGGGCGTGTGGACGCTCTACGCGCTTTCCGGCTCGGGGGTGATTCGCCGGCTGCCCCTGTTGCGCACCGCGCTCGTGCTGATCGCGGCCATCTACCTGGGCCGTGGAATCCTTGGCATCCCCCTGGTCCTCCTCGCGGACGATCCGTACGCCAACGAACTGGAGGCGAGGATGACCTTCATGGTCGTGAGCTCCGCGGTCTGCATCGGCCTGGGCCTGTGCTACGCCGCCGGTGCCGCCCACGTGTGGAAACGGGCACCCGGGGCTGAGCGGTAGAGCGGCCGTCGGCGCGGCAAATGCCTGGGCCCCGTCGAGAGGTCGCATCGCCCGCTCACCCGCATCCAGGCGGCATGTCCACCCCCTTTCAGACACGAACGATCGGCGGCGTCCCGCTCCTTCTCGCGACGCCTGACGATGCCGCCGCGGCGCTGCCGCTGGTGCTGTGGTTCCACGGCTTCGGCGTAAGCAACGAGACGCACCGCAAGGAGCTGCGGCAGCTCGCGGAGGCCGGCTTCCTGGCGGTGGGGGTGGATGCCGCCGGCCACGGCGCCCGCTGCCTTCCCGACCTCGCCGCCCGTCAGGCCGCGCCGCGCGAGCAGGCGCTGCACACGATGATCGAGCTGGCGTCGCAAACGGCGGACGAGGTTCCCGGCGTGGTCCGCGCGCTGGTGGACGAAGGGCTGGCGGACGGCGGCCGGGTGGGCGTGGCGGGGGTGTCGATGGGCGGCTACGTGGTCTATCGCGCGGTGCTGGCGGAGCCCGCGATCCGCGCGGCGGTGTCGATCCTGGGCTCCCCCGATTGGCCGCACGGCGACAGCCCGCACCGGCACCTGGACGGGCTACGCCGCACCGCGCTTCTCTCCATCACCGCCGAGCGCGACGAGAACGTGCCCCCCGCCGCCGCGCGCGAGCTGCACCGCCGGCTGTCCGAGGCGGATCCTGGCTCGCCGCTCCACCGCTACGTGGAGCTGCCCGGCGCCGTCCACCTGATAGGTGAGGAGGACTGGAACCGGACGATGGACGAGACGCTGCGCTGGCTCGCGCATCACCTGCGCTGATCGCCGGCCGCCTCACCGGCTGCCCGTCGGCTGCGAGGACGGGTGAACGCGGGCTGAGCCGTACGCGAGCGACGAAACACGGCGGGGCGCCCAACCCTGGTCGCCCCGCTGTCTCGCACGGTGACGGTGCCGTTCTACCGCCGCAGCGCGTAGTGCAGGCCCACCACGCCGGTGGGGTAGGGCGTGGCGGACTTCAGCTCGAAGGTGGTGTGCAGGCCATTCGGCATCACCTTCTTGCCGGTGCCCAGCGTAATCGGGTACACCAGCAGGTGCAGCTCGTCCACCAGGCCGTGCTCCAGCAGGGCGTGCACCAGCTGGCTGCTGCCGTCGGTCAGGATGTTGCCGCCCGGCGCCTCCTTCAGCGCGCGCACCGCCTCGATCACGTTGTCGCGGATGATGGTGGTGTTGCGCCAGATCGGCTCCCGCAGCGTGGTGGAGACCACGTACTTCTTCGGGGTGTTCATCATGTCACCGAAGAAATCGCCCTCGGGCATCGGCTCGAACGCCTCGGCGTGGGTGACGTAGGTGCGCCGCCCCAGCAGGAACGCGTCGGTGCCCTGCATCAGCTCGCCGAAGCTCTTCCCGATGTCGTCGTGCCAGAAGGGGAGCGTCCACCCGCCGTGCTCGAATCCTCCGTCCCGGTCCTCGTCCTTGCCGCCCGGCGCCTGCATCACGCCGTCCAGGGTCATGAACTCGGACACGATCAGCTTTCTCATGAGGCCTCACAGGTCAGGGTCGTTCGATCGCTGTTCCACACAGGCGACGAACGACGATCCCGGAAATCGACACGGGCTCGCATCCTCGCCAGCAGGCTGATGATGCGCAGGCCGGAGCGCGGCCCGCAGCGCTGTCCACCGACCGGGCGGCGATCCCCGGCAGCGCGCGTGACCCGGGGATACACGACGCGACACTCCCTCACGTGCCGCGGCCCCGGCGAGAGTCTCGCCGGGGCCGCTCCGCGTCCGTTCACCCTCCGGGGATCCGGTTCAGACGCAGATCTGGTTGTGGTAGACCTGGCCGGGCTACCAGCAGCACAGCGAGTCGCAGCTCCCTCCACAGCTGTCCCAGCAGCTGTTCCCCCGGCACGTCTCGGGCGGGAAGAGGCTGCAGTCCGAGCTGACGCCGCTGTTCGCCTGCACCGTACCGCGCCTCCCCGAAGCGTCGATGGCGAACGAATCCACCCGCACCGCTTCCAGGTCCAGCTTCAGCTTCTTCATGGTTCGTCTCCGTTGGTGCACGTACGTGGCTCGCGCGCGGCGTGCGGCGGCCAAACGTACCTGCCGTGGCATCCAACAGATGCGTCGGACGATGAAGAGAGAGACCGGTGATGGGATGGGACGCGGTGGCGGAAGAGTGAGCCGCGCAGGAGACGGGATGGACGCAAAGGAGTGGAGCGCCGGGCCTCCCCGTCCGCCCCCGTGGGCAGGATCGCCGCAAACGACGGCTCATCCCCCGGGTCAGCGTCGTGAAGTGTTTTCGCGGATCATCATCCCTTACCTTGCGTGGGACCGGGGCCCCGAACTCGCGTACGGCTTCGCGTAGCTCGGGGCGCGGGGATGGCGGGGCCGCCCGCAGCGTGGCCCGATCCAGAAAGGAGCGGCGATGGACATCAGGCGTGCGGGGTCGCAGCCGTCCGGCAGGGGGCCGGCGGACTGGTTCACCGGCACCGTGCGGATCGACCCGCTGTTCGCCGCGGCCGCGCCGGCGCGGGCGGCGGGGAACGCCGTGACCTTCGAGCCGGGCGCCCGCACCGCGTGGCACACGCATCCGCTGGGGCAGACGCTGATCGTGACCGCCGGCTGCGGCTGGGCCCAGCGCGAGGGTGGGCCGGTGGAAGAGATCCGCCCCGGCGACGTGGTGTGGTTCGCGCCCGGCGAAAAGCACTGGCACGGCGCCACGGCCACCACCGCCATGACCCACATCGCCATCCAGGAAGCGGAGGACGGCAAGGCGGTGGAGTGGATGGAGCACGTGAGCGACGAGCAGTACCCGGCCGCGTCGCCCCGCGGCGGCTGACCGGCGTACCCGCGTCGCGCTTCGCGGCCACGCTCGCCGACGCACCTGGGAATCACTCTGGAACCGGACATCACATGCTGACCACCCGAGCGCTCGGCACGCAGGGCCTCACCGCATCGGCCATCGGCCTGGGGCTGATGGGCATGAGCCAGGCGTACGGCACCGCCGAGGAGCGCGACGAGCGCGAGTCGATCGCCACCATCCACCGCGCCATCGAGCTGGGGTGCACCTTTCTCGACACGGCGGAGGTCTACGGCCCCTTCGTGAACGAAGAGCTGCTCGCCCGCGCGCTGCGGGGGCTGGGCGCCACCGCGCGCGGCCGCGTGACGATCGCCACCAAGTTCGGCTTCCGGATCGAGAACGGCGCGATGAACGGCCTCGACAGCCGGCCCGAGCACATCCGCGAGGCGGTGGAGGGCTCGCTCCGCCGCCTCGACACCGACCGCATCGACCTCCTCTACCAGCACCGCGTGGACCCCGCCGTGCCGATCGAGGACGTGGTGGGCACCATGGCCGAGCTGGTGCGCGAGGGGAAGGTGCGCTTCCTGGGCCTGTCCGAGGCCGGCGAGCAGACGATCCGCCGCGCGCACGCCGTGCACCCGATCAGCGCGCTGCAGAGCGAGTATTCGCTGTGGGAGCGCAACCTGGAGCCGCGCATCATCCCGCTCCTGCGCGAGCTGGGGATCGGCCTGGTTCCCTTCGCGCCGCTGGGCCGCGGCTTCCTGACCGGCGCGGTCAAGCGCGCCGAGGAGTACCCGGAGGGCGACTACCGCCGCGGCGACCCGCGCTACCAGGGCGAGAACTTCGACGCCAACGTGCGCGCCGCGTCCGCGGTGCGTGACCTGGCCGAACGGAAGGGCGCGGCGCCGGGGCAGATCGCGCTCGCCTGGCTGCTGCACCGGGGCGACGACGTCGTGCCGATCCCGGGAACCAAGCGGCGGAGGTACCTGGAAGAGAACGTTGGCGCAGCCGACGTGTCGCTCGCGAGCGGCGACATGGCGGCGCTGGACGCGGCGCTCGCGCCGGACAGGGTGGCCGGCCCACGATACGGAGAGAAGCAGATGGCGACGGTGGACCGATGACCGCGGCGACGCCCGGCACGCGCCGCCCGCGTGTGATCTGCCACATGATCGCGTCGCTCGACGGGCGCATCCTCACCGACGGGTGGCCGCTCTCCGACGAGGGACGGCGGGAGTACGAGGTGGTGCACGAGAGCTACGATCCCGACGCGTGGATCTGCGGCCGCGTGACCATGCAAGAGCACTTCGCACAGGGCCTGCGCCCTGACGACGAGATCGCGCGCGAGCACCACGGCGCGCCGCGCGACGACTACCGCGCCCCGGGCGAGCACCCGTCCTTCGCCTTCGCCGTGGACGCCAGCGGCCGCCTGGCGTGGGAGACCAGCGACATCGACGGCGACCATGTGGTCACCATCCTCTCCCAGCGCGTGTCGGACGAGTACCTGGCGTTCCTGCGCGAGCGCGGCGTGTCGTACCTCCTGGCCGGCGAGAAGGACGTAGACCTGCCGCTCGCGCTGGAGAAGATCGCCGCCGGCTACGGCGTGCGCACGCTGATGCTGGAGGGTGGCGGCAAGATCAACGGCGGGATGCTGCGCGCGGGGCTGATCGACGAGGTGAGCGTGCTGGTGGCGCCGGTGGTGGACGGGCGGATGGGGACACCGGCGGTCTTCGACATCGAGGGCGACGACGCTGACGCCGCCTCGTACCGGCTCGCGCTGGACGCGGTGGAGCGGCGCGCGGACGACGTCCTGTGGCTGCGCTACCGGGTGGAGCCGCGGTAGTACCCGTTTCCGGACGACCTGGAATTCTCACAGAGGCGCAGAGACACGGAGAACCGCTCGCTTTTCTCTGTGTCTCTGTGCCTCTGTGTGACATCCAGCGATCCTGAATTCGACGACTGTCGATGCGGATTCGGTAGAGGCCTTTGCTGTTTTCCGGATACCCCCCTGCAAAAGATGATGGGAGCACCGCGCGGTGCTCCCGGCATTCGACCTCCGTCTCAGGACGTGCGCCCGCCACGCCGAAGGCCTGCCGTGGATCGTTCGCGGCGGGGCCTCCTCGCTTTCCTCGGGCGGCGGTCGCGACGAAATTGCCGGTGTCGTCCGAGAAGACGTTTGGGGAATGACACGACACCACGTGGAGCGATCGAGCATGCAGACCCAGGCTGCCAGCTACGAGAGATTCCTTGCGCTGCATTCCGCACCCGGCGCGTTCGTGATGCCGAACGCGTGGGACGGGGCATCCGCCGCCCTGCTCAAGCAGGCGGGCTTCCAGGCGCTCGGCAGCACCTCGCTCGCGATCGCGTTCGCCCTGGGCGTGCACGACGGCGCGGCGATGGTGGACCGTGAAACCGCGCTGGACAACGCGCGCCTGCTGCACCGGGTCACGAGCCTCCCCGTCAACGGCGACCTGGAAGACGGCTTCGGGCCCACGCCCGACGACTGCGTGATGACGGTGGAGGCCGCAATCGCCCACGGGCTCGCCGGGCTGGGGATCGAAGACACCACGGCCGATCCCGCGAACCCGATCCACGGCTTCGACGATGCCGTGGCGCGGATACGGGCGGCGGCACGGGCGGCGCGCAGCCGTATCGTGCTCACCGCCCGCACCGACAACTTCCTGCAGGGGCGCCCCGACCTCGACGACACCATCCGCCGCCTCACCGCGTTCGCCGAGGCCGGCGCCGACGTGGTCTACGCGCCCGCGCTCCCGTCCCTCGACGCAATCGAGCAGGTGGTGCGCGCCGTTTCGCCGCTCCCCGTGAACGTGCTGATCGGCCCGGCGGACGGACCGGTGCCGCTCGCGCGGCTGGAGCAGGCCGGCGTGAAACGGATCAGCGTGGGCGGGGCATTGTATCGACGCGCGATGAAGGAGCTCGTCTCGACCGCCCAGGCGCTGCAGCGCGGCGACCTCGCCGCCGTCACCGGCGGGGTGCCGAGCGCCGAGATCGCGGCGCTCCTCGCCGAAGGGGACGCCTCTCCGCCGTAAGGCGAAGAGGACCCGGGCTCGCTTTCGGCGCGGTTGCTTCGGCCGCCGGTACGAAGCCGGTGCCGTGCGCCGGCATCGCCGCGGCACCGCCGCCGGTAGTCCGCGCAGGCGGACTTCGTGTAGTCGTTGCCGCGGTTTCAACCGCCCGGCCGGTGCTGGCCCCCCGGCCCGCACGGTTGCCGCGCACCGGCGTGAACACTACCGTTCCGCACTGGTCATCATCAGCATTCACAACGCGCACGGAGATCGGACGAGGCGATGGAGGTGTTCACGGAAGAGTGGGCGCGCGCCTGCTGCCAGGCGCTGAACGACAGCGAGGCGTACAGGGCGTCGGCGGCCACCTGGGAGGGCGAGATCATCCTCTCCATGTCGGCCGACCCGGCGCAGGGGGTGAGCACCGACCGCGCCATCTACATCGACACGCACCGCGGCGAGTGCCGCCGCGCGCACGTGGCCAGCGACGACGAGATGGCCAAGGCCGCCTTCGCCTTCCGCGCCGACCCGGCCACCTGGAAGCTCCTGCTGGCCAGGGAGATGGAGCCCGTCGCCGCCGTGATGCAGGGCAAGCTGCGCCTGGTGCGCGGCAACCTCTTCGGGCTCGCGAAATACGCCCAGGCCGCGAAGGACATGATCGCCGCCGCGGGCGAAGTCGGCGGCACGTTCCCGCAGGCGCCAGCGTGACCCTGGGCTGGCGCCGTGCGCTTGCGGCGCGGGTGACGCACGCTCGTTGCCCCGGTGCGTTCAAGCAGTCCGCGCAGGCGGACTTCGTGCCCTTGTAGCCGCGGCTTCAGCCGCATCTTCCCACAACATCGCACTAACGAGCCGAATCGTGGAGGCCCCCTGAAACGCCGCGACCTGCTGCGCATGCCGGTTCGCGCCGCGCTGCAGGGCGTGGCGCCGGTGCTCGAGCGCGGTACGCGCCCGCCACCGGGGAGCGCGCCCGGGCTGCTGCAGTCCACCCCCGGCGCCACGGCCCCGCGCGTGACCGTGTTCGCCTACGCCCCGTACGAGATCACCGAGTTCGAGGCCGAAGACATCCCCGCCGTGGCGCGGCTGCGCGGGCATTATCCCGTGATCTGGGTGAACGTGGACGGCGTGGGGCACGCCGGCACCGTGGAAGCGGTGGGGAACGCGTTCGGCCTGCACCGGCTGGCGCTCGAGAACGTGATGCACGTGGCCCAGCGCCCCAAGGTGGAGGAGTACGAGGGGCACCTGTTCGTGGTGGTGAAGATGGCGCGGCGGGCCCCCACGCTCGACCTGGAGCAGGTCTCCATGTTCGTGGGGGCGGATTTCGTGATCACCTTCCAGGAGCATCCGGGCGACGTGTTCGACACGGTCCGGCAGCGGCTGCGCGCCGGGCACTCGCGGATCCGCGGCTCGGGGCCAGACTACCTGGCCTACAGCCTGCTCGACGCCATCATCGACAACTACTTCCCGGTGGTGGAAGAGTACGTGGACGAGCTGGAGGGGCTGGAGAACGAGATCATGGAGCGCCCCAGCCACGCCGTGGTGCGCCGGCTGCACGACGTGAAGCGCGAGCTGATGGCGCTGCGCCGCTCGGTCTGGCCGCTGCGCGACGCGCTGAGCATGCTGGTGCGCGACCCCGGCGCGCTGGTGCGCGACGACACGCTGGTGTACCTGCGCGACCTGCAGGATCACGCGTACCAGATCCTGGACCTGGTGGAGAACTTCCGTGAGGTGGCCGCCTCGCTCACCGACCTGTACATCAGCACGGTGGGCAACCGCACCAACGAGATCATGAAGGTGCTCACCATCTTCGCGGCCATCTTCATCCCGCTGGGCTTCATCACCGGCCTGTACGGGATGAACCTTGCGCACCCCGAGCGCCCGCCCGCGCCGTGGTACTGGACCTGGCCCTTCGCGGCGAGCGTGATGGGGGCGGTGGCGCTCTGCCTGCTGGTGTTCTTCTACCGCCGCGGCTGGATCGGCAGCCGCGGGTAAAGGATGGAACGGCGATGTCCGATTGGCTGCGTGATTCGATTCTGGAAATCCTGCAGATCAACCAGGACGACTTGAGAAGCTATGGCGTTCGATCGATCTCGCTCTTCGGATCGGTGGCGCGGGGCGACTCGGGGCCGCGCAGCGACGTCGACCTGCTGGTGGATCTCGACGAAGACGTATCCCTGTTCGGGCTTTCACGTCTCAAGTGGCACCTCGAAGACCTGCTCGACATGCCGGTCGATCTCGTGACGACCGATGCGCTGCGTCCCAGCTTCCGTGATGCGATCATGGCGGAGGCCATTCGTGTCGCCTGGAACCATGATCGGCCACTGCCGCGTGTGGAGAACGACCGCGGCGACCTTCCTGCCGGGGTCACCGGCTTGGGGAAGCTTCTACGTTGACGTTGGCTGATCAATTGCCGGAATCCCGCGACAACGCCGTCCGCATCGAGCCCGCCACGCTCACTAGCGAGCCGGCGCTGCTGGAGCTGATGCGCGAGTTCTACGCGCACGAGGGGCTCACCTTCGGGCGGGCGGGCGCGGCGGAGGCGGTGCGTACGCTGCTGGGCGACCCGGCGCTCGGGCGCATCTGGCTCTTCCGCGTGGGCGACGACCTGGTGGGCTACGCGGCGGTGACGGTGTGCTACTCGCTGGAGTTCGCGGGGCGGTACGCGCTGGTGGACGAGCTGTACGTGCGCGAGGGATGGCGCGGCCGCGGCATCGGCGCGCGGGCGCTGGAGCTGGCGGCTGAGGCGTGCCGCGAGCTGGGCGTGGCCGCCGTGCGGCTGGAGGTGGACACCGTGAACGCGCGCGCGATGGCGCTCTACCGGCGCATGGGCTTCGAGCTGCAGGAGCGGTACATGATGAGCCGGTGGATCGCGTGAGCGCGGAAGAGATCGGGACCCGCCTCCCCTCCGTCCGCGTCGACCCGCCCGGCCCCGAGTCTCGCCGGCTGGCGGCGGAGCTGGCGCGGGTGGAATCGCCCAACGTCACCTACCTGGGCGACGACTTCCCCGTCTTCTGGGCCGAGGCGAAGGGCGCCAACGTCCGCGACGTGGACGGCAACGTCTACGTGGACCTGACCGCCGCCTTCGCCGTGGCCGGCCCCGGCCACGCGCACCCGCGCATCGTGGCGGCCGTGCAGGAGCAGGCGGGGAAGCTGCTGCACGGGATGGGCGACGTGCATCCCCCCGCGGTGAAGGTGGACGTGCTCCGCGCGCTGGCCGAGGTCACGCCGCCCGGGCTGACGCGCTCGGTGCTCGCCAACTCGGGCGCCGAGGCGGTGGAGGCGGCGCTCAAGACGGCCGCCATCGCCACGGGCAAGCCGCGGGTGCTGGCGTTCCACGGCGGCTACCACGGCCTCACCTACGGCGCGCTGGCCGCCAGCGGCCGCGAAGACTTCCGCGCGCCCTTCGCCTCGCAGCTTCCCCGCACCGCCGTCTTCGCCCCGTACCCGTACGCCTACCGCTCGCCGCTGGGGCGCGACCCAGACGAGGTGGGTGCCGCGGTGCTGCGCTACGTCGAATACCTCCTCGACACCCCCGGCACCGCCGCCGAGGGGATCGGCGCCATCCTGGTGGAACCCGTGCAGGGCCGCGGCGGCGACGTGGTGCCGCCCGACGGATTCCTCCCCGGCCTGCGCCGCATCTGCGACCAGCGCGGGCTGCTGCTGATCTTCGACGAGGTCTACACCGGCTTCGGGAGGACCGGGCGCTGGTTCGCCTGCCAGCACTGGGGCGTCACCCCCGACATCCTGGTCGTCGGCAAGGGGATGACGGGCGGGATGCCGTTCGCCGCCTGCATCGGCACCGATGCGGTGATGGAGGCGTGGCCCAGGTCGACCGGCGAGGCGATCCACACCTCCACCTTCCTGGGCCACCCGCTGGGGTGCGCCGCCGCCCTCGCCTCGATGGCCGTGCTGCGCGACGAGCGGCTGGTGGAGCGCTCGGCCGAGCTGGGCGCGCGCCTGATCGCCCGGCTGCGGGAGATGACGGCCGATCACCCGCGCGTGGGCGAGGTGCGCGGGCTGGGGATGATGATCGGGATCGAGCTGGTGCGCGACCGCGAGAGCCGCGACCCCGCGCCGGAGCTGGCCGGGCGCGTGATGATCGAGACGCTGCGCCGCGGCGTGCTCACGCTGGGCGGCGGCATCCACGGCAACGTCCTCTCCCTTTCCCCGCCCTTCGTCATCACCGACGAGCAGGTGGATGCGGCGCTGGCGATCCTCGGAAAGGTGCTGGAAGGGATCCGGTAGGGCCCTCTCCCTGGCGCCTGGGGGCGCCTGTCCCTCCCCCAAAACAACCTGGGGGAGGGACGGGGGCTCGCTGCGCTCGCGGCTACTTCGGGTGCGGACCGACGGCTCGTTTTGTGATCCGACACCTCCGCGCATACCGCCCACGAGTCCCTCGACACGAGCCGAGATGGCCGACGACACGTTCACGCTCGACCCCGCCACCACCGCGCTGGTGCTGATCGACCTGCAGAAGGGTATCGTGTGGCGCGACACGGCGCCGCACACCTCCGCGACCGTGGTGTCGAACGCGGCGCAGCTGGCGAACGCCTTCCGCGCGAAGGGTGCGCTCGTCGTCCTGGTACGCGTGGCGTTTTCGCCGGACCTGCGCGACGTGCTGAGCCCGCCGCGCGACGAGGTGCCGCCCCCCACCGCCCCGTCGGCCGACTGGTCGGAGATCGTCCCCGAGCTGGGGCCGAAGACGGGCGACCTGGTGATCACCAAGCACCAGTGGGGCGCCTTCTACGGCACCGAGCTCGACCTGCAGCTCCGCCGGCGCGGCATCCGCACGCTGGTGATCGGGGGGATCGCCACCAACTACGGCGTGGAATCGACCGCGCGCGACGCGTGGGAGCGCAACTACGCGGTGGTGCTGGCCGAAGACGCGACCTCGTCCTTTACCGAAGAGGCCCACTTGCTGTCGCTGAGATACGTTTTCCCCCGCATCTCCCGCGTCCGCCGCACCAAGCTGGTGCTGGGGGCGCTCCGGGGGGCCACGTGACGGGCCGCGCCTTCGCCCGGCTGGCGCTCGCGGCCGTCGCGTCGCTCGTGACGCCGGCGTGCGCGGCGGCGCAGGACCGCGACGACGGGATCACCTACCAGCGGCTGCGCTACGCCACGCGGCTGTTCGAGGTGGTGAGGGTGGACCTGGAGCGCGCGGAGGTGAAGCTCTACTGGCGCGACGAGCGCGGGCGCCCCTTCGGCAGCCTGGCCGCGCTGGACCGCTGGCTGGCCGGCCGCGGCGAAACGCTGCTGGCCGCCACCAACGCGGGGATCTTCTACCGCAGCCGCGAGCCCGCCGGGCTGCACGTGGAGCGCGGCGCCGTGCTGCGCCCCATCAACCGCTCGTCCAACCCGCCCGCGGGCGAGGCGCCGGGCAACTTCTTCGCGATCCCCAACGGCGTGTTCTACATCGCCGCCGACGGCACCGCGCACATCCGCGAGACGCAGGGCGCCGCGCTGGCGCTGCGGGGGATGCGCGAGGCCACCCAGTCCGGCCCCCTGCTGCTGAGCCGCAACCAGCCGCACCGCCTGATCGGCAACCCCACGGTCAGCCGCAACGCCGTCGCCGTCTGCGGCCCGCGGCGCATCGCGCTGGTGCTGGCCCCCGAGGGCGCGTCGATGCGCCAGGTGGCGCTGTTCGTCCGCGACCAGCTCCGCTGCCGCGACGCGCTGTACCTCGACGGAACCATCAGCGGCCTGCGCGTGCCCAGCGCCAGGGTGGACCGCGACGGCGAGTACGTCGGCATCATCGGCGTCACGCCGCGGCGCGCGCGCGCGGGAGCCGCGCGGCCGTGAAAATCCTGGTGGTGGACGACGAGCCGTCCATCCGCTTCTCCCTCGCCGAGCTGCTGGAGGAGGAGGGGCACGAGGTGCGCGAGGCGCCGCACGCGCCCGCCGCCCTGGCCATGCTCGACGAGGCGCCGGCCGACCTGGTGCTGAGCGACCTGACCATGCCGGCGATGGACGGCCTGCAGCTGCTGGACGAGGTGCGCGCCCGCCATCCCCAGTCCCTCTTCGTCCTGGTCACCGCGCACGGCGACGAGCGGACGGCGGTGCGCGCGCTCAAGAACGGCGCGTACGACTACGTGCCCAAGCCGTTCGACAACGAGGAGGTGCGTGCCGTGGTGCGCCGCGCGCGCGAGGTGCTGGCGCTGCGTGCCGAGAACGCGCGGCTGCGCGAAGAGCTGGCCGGCGAGTTCCGCGGGCTGATCGGCGACAGCCCGGCGATCCGCGAGGTGGTGAAGGTGATCCGCCGTGCCGGCCCCACCGACGCCACCCTGCTGATTACCGGCGAGAGCGGTACGGGAAAGGAGGTGGTCGCCCGCGCGCTGCACGCCGAAAGCCGGCGGCGCGCGCGCCCGTTCGTGGCGCTCAACTGCTCGGCGCTCCCGGGCGACCTGGTGGAGAGCGAGCTGTTCGGGCACGTGCGCGGCGCCTTCACCGGGGCCGACCGCGACCGCGAGGGGATGTTCGAGGCGGCGGACGGCGGCACGCTGTTCCTGGACGAGGTGGGCGACCTGGCCGGCCCCGCGCAGGCCAAGCTCCTGCGCGCGCTGGAGGAGCGGCAGGTCACGCGTCTCGGGTCGAACAAGCCCGTCTCGGTGGACGTGCGCGTGGTGGCCGCCACCCACCGCCCGCTCGACCGCATGTCGGCCGACGGCGGGTTCCGCGAAGACCTGCTCTACCGGCTGCGGGTGATCTCGCTGCACCTGCCGCCGCTACGCGAGCGGAGGGAAGACGTACCCGCCATCGCCCTGCACTTCCTTGCCGAGATGGCGGCGCGCCACGGCCGCCCCGTGCGCGGGCTGGCCGACGGTGCGCGGCGGGCACTGCTGGCGTACGACTGGCCGGGGAACGTGCGCGAGCTGCGCAACGCCATCGAGCGCGCGGTGGTGCTGGCCGAGGGGGACCAGATCGAGGCGGGCGACCTGCCACCGCAGCTGCTGGAGAGCGCCGCGCCGCTGCGCCCGGTAGACGCCGCGCTCGCCGACCTCCCGTTCGCCGAGGCCCGCGAGCGCGCGGTGGACGCCTTCGAGCGCGCCTACCTGCAGGCCGCGCTCGAGCGGCACGGCAACGTGTCGGCGGCGGCGCGCGCGCTGGGGCTGCACCGCCAGAGCCTGCAGAAAAAGCTCCGGCAGCTGGGCCTTACGCGCGAGGCGCCGGGCGAGTGAGCCCGGCGCCTCGCCGTTTGCCTCAGTGTCCGCCGCCCAGCGGGCTGGGAGGGATCATCGGCGAGGTGTCGCGCGCGACCGGCTCGTCGGCCAGCTCCATGGGCGTGGCGCCCGTGGGCGAGCCGCCCCCGCTGCACGCCGCCGCGCCGCCCAGCAGCGCCCCGCAGATCGCCAGGTAGATGAAAGGCCGTTTCGCACCCATCGCCCCCTCCTTACGCTCGTGGCCGAGATCCTTTTCGCGAGTGGCTTCCCGTTCGCATATAGCATGCCTGCAACGACTTAGGCTGTGAACGGATGAGGGGAGGAACGGAGTACAACGGGGGAACGGAGAACTACGTCATCAAATCCGGAAGTTCTGTGGCTCTACCAGCATCGCTGATGGGTCACACAGAGGCACAGAGAACACAGAGAACTGCGGCGGTTTCTCTGTGTCTCTGTGCCTCTGTGTGAGCCCCCAGGAGAATCTGGATCGACAACGATTCATGCGGCTCTGGTATCAGCACGTCCGCACCGGCCAGGGACGTGAAGCTTGACTCCATCCCGGTTTAATGTCACTGTGTGTGACATGAAATCATCCTCTCCGCCTCGCGACTACCGGATGGCGGCGCGGGCCGAAGCAGCGGCGCAGACGGCGCGCGACATCCTCGCCGCCGCGGCCGCGTTGTGGCGGGAGCGGCCGATCGACGAGATCACGCTCGCAGACATCGCCGGGCGCGCGGGCGTTTCGGTGCGGACGGTGATCCGCCGTTTCGGCTCCAGGGAAGGCATCATCGCGGCGTGCATCGAAGCCGACGCGGCCGAGATCCTTTCGGATCGCGCCCAGGCGCCCGCCGACGACGTGGCGGGAGCGCTCGACGTGCTGCTCGCGCACTACGAGCGCGACGGCGACGCGGTCCTCCGCACCCTGGCGCTCGAAGAGACGGTGGCGGAGGCGAAGGCCATCGCCACGGCGGGCCGCGCGGCACATCGCGCATGGTGCGCCCGCGTCTTCGCCCCCCACCTGCCGCCGCCGGCGGACGACGCGTACGGCACTCGCCTCGATGCCTTCGTGGCGGCCACCGACATCCATGCCTGGAAGCTCCTGCGGCGCGACCTCGGCCGCTCCGCGGACGCGGCGGGGCAGGCAATCCGCACGCTGGTGGACGGCCTCCTCTCCCTTCCCCATCCCCACGCCTGAGGTCGCGATGCCTCCGCGCGCCTACCTGTTCGTGACCTTCGAGGGTGGCGGCAACGTTCCCCCGGTGCTCGGCGTGGCCCGGCGGCTGGCGGCGCGCGGCCACGACGTGCGCATCCTGACGGAGCCGTGCCTGCGCGCGGCGGTGGAAGAGGCGGGCACGCGCTTCATCCCCTTCACCCGGCACTTCACACGCGAGGACCGGACGGAGGACATCATCGGCGACGCGGCGGCGAAGTCGCCGATCGGCGCGCTGAGGCGGTCGCTCGACCGCGTGGTGTTCGGCCCCGCCGCCATCGTGGCCGAAGAGACGCGGCGTGCGATCGACGGCGAGCGGCCGGACGTGGTGGTGGCGGACGCGCTGATGCCGGGCGCGCTGGTCGCCGCCGAAGCGGCGGGGATCCCGCGGGTGGTGCTCTTTCACATGCCGGAGTACCTGCCCGGCCCCGGCAGGCCGGCGGCGGGGCCCGGATTCCTCCCGCGCACCGACCTGGCCGGCCGCCTCCGCGACGGGGTGATGACGCGCCTCTTCCTGTGGCAGATCAGGTCGTATCTCCCCCGCTTCAATCACGCCCGCCGCGCGTTCGGCCTGGCGCCGCTCGGCACGGCGGAGGAGCTGGTGGATCAGTATCACGCGGCCGATCTCCGGCTGATCCAGACCTCCGAAGCGTTCGATTTCCCCATCACCCCGCCCCCGCCGAACGTGCGCTACGTGGGCCCCGTGCTGGACGATCCGGATTGGGCGGGCGGATGGCAAAGCCCGTGGCCGGAGGCGGACTCGCGCCCGCTGGTGGTCGCCAGCCTCTCGTCCACGTTCCAGAACCAACGGGATCTGCTGCAGCGCATC
>DASWMA010000624.1:0-7432 GCA_036399995.1 Longimicrobium sp.
CCGATCACTCCGTGTGGGATACGACCCAGATGGACAACGCCCGCAGATCGGCGAATCGCCGACCTGCGGGCGTTGGGGTCAGTGCCCCCGACAGGACTTGAACCTGTGACCTTCGGTTTAGGAAACCGCTGCTCTATCCGGGCTGAGCTACGGGGGCTCGCACGCGGAGGAACCCCCGCGGAAGTCCTGAAATTTAAGCGAAAGGCGGGGGGCCGGTCAACCGCACTCGATCCGTGCCCCAGCAGACGCCCGGCCCGTTCGCGGCTCAGGAAGCGCCGCTGAGCCGCCCGAGCATGATCCTGCCCATCAGCGACGACCTCCGCTCCAGCGACTCCCGCAGCGCCGTCTCGTAATCGCAGCCCAGCGACTCCACGCCGTGGACGATGCTCCACAGCACCCCCGCGCCGTCGTCATCGGGAAAGCGTTCGAACACCCCGAACAGCACCGGCAGCGCACGGGCCGGGACGCCCGCATCCCAGAGCTCCGCCAGCAGCTCGTCCAGCGGGAGCCACACCCCGCCTGCGGGTCGGAATGCGTCGATCTCCTCCAGAATCTCGTCCGCGTCTCGTGCCATACCACTTCTGGTTGATGACTGTACATTTCTAAGCCCAAGCCATCCCCCGTCATCCTGAGGCTGAGGCCGACCACACCGAAATCGCGCTATGAGCGAGGGGTCGCAGGCCGAAGGATCTATAAAATAGCCTGCGGTAGCGCGTCCGACGTTATAGATCCTTCGCGCTGCGGCCATCGTTGCGACCTCGACTCAGGTGTGGTCGCGCTCAGGATGACGACCGGTCGGCAGCGCTCGAATGCACAGTCAATCGCGAGAGATGGTATCATGCCCTGGAGGAAGCAGGGGGTGGACCGAAGCCGCGGCCGCGGTGGAGGCGTCGATCGGGTCGTCGGTCGCCTTGGCCTGCGCCCATGCGTCCGGAGCGGTTTAGGCTTCCGCGCCGACGACCGGGGCGACGCTCACCGCGTTGTACCCGGCCGCCGCCGCAGTTCCCGGGTGCCGCGGGAGTGCGAGTCAGTGGGTCACGGTGCCGCCCCGGCGAACGCGTCCGGGGCCCCGGCCGGGAGCTCCGCGGCGTAACCCGGAAGAGGGTAGTCCGCGCAGAGCCGCCGGACATCGTCGCGCACGCGCGCCGCCACGGCGGGCGCGAGCTCGTACGCCGTCTCTCCCAGTGGGTGCACCGCGCAGAGGACCGTGTCCACCAGCGCGGCGCAGTGCGGCATCTCGGCGGGCCCGATCCCCCGCAGCGCCAGGGTGTTGGTGCCGAAGCGCACGCCGCTGGTGACCAGGGCGTTGCGGCAGTCTCCGGGGATGCGGTTCTTGTTCACGATGATCCCGCACTCTTCCAGGGCGCGCTCGGCGACGACGCCGGTCAGCCCGCGGGTGGAGACATCCACCAGCACCATGTGGTTGTCGGTGCCGCCGGAGACCAGGGTGTAGCCCCGCCCCTTCAGCGCCTCCGCCAGCGCCCGCGCGCCGGCCGTGATGCGGCGCGCCAGGTCGCGGAACTCCGGCGACGCAACCCACGCCAGCGCGCTGGCCTTGGCCGCCACCGCCGCCAGGTTCGGGGTTCCCTGGAAAAAGGGAAAGGCTGCCCGCTGCACCAGCCCGGAGAGGGTTCCCCGTCCGTCGGGCGCGGGCGCGTCGTGGTCGCGCCCCATGAGCACCAGCCCGCCGCGCGGGCCGAAGAGCTGCTTGTACGTGCTGGTGGTGGTGAAGTGGGCGTGGTCGATGGGGCTGGGGTGCTCCCCGGCCGCCACCAGCCCCGCCACGTGCGAGATGTCCGCCAGCAGGTACGCCCCCGCCTCGTCCGCCACCTCGCGGAAGGCGCGGAAGTCCACCGTCCGCGGATAGGCGCTCGCCCCGGCCACGATCAGCCGCGGGCGGTGCTCGCGCGCCAGCCGCCGCACCTCGTCGATGTCGATGCGCCCCCCGGCGTCGACCCCGTATCCGACGCCGTGAAAGTACACGCCCGAGACGGACGCCTTCGATCCGTGCGACAGGTGCCCGCCGGCGTCGAGTGCCAGCCCCAGCACGGTGTCGCCCGGGCGCAGCAGGCCGAACATCACCATCTGGTTGGCCGAGGTCCCCGAGTGCGGCTGCACGTTGGCGTAGCGCGCGCGGAAGGCACGGCGGGCCCGCTCGATGGCGATGCGCTCGACCTGGTCCACCACACCGCACCCGGCGTGGAAGCGGGCGCCGGGATACCCCTCGGTGGTGGTGTTGATCAGCGCCGAGCCTTCGCACGCCAGCACGGCGGGGTGCGCCGCGCTCGACGCCGCCACCATCATCAGCGTTTCGGCCTGCCGCTGGTGCTCCTGCGTCAGCAGCTCGTACAGCATGGGGTCGCCTGTGCGCAGGCTCTCGATCCCCCGCAGCGCGGTGGCCTCCAGCACACAGGCGCCGGCGGGGGGCGCACCCCGGCGTGCCGGCGGCGGCGCCGCGAGGTGCAGGTCACGCGGATCTTCCCGGATGACGAGTGCCGCGGGGGCACCGGGCTCGGCTCCTGAGGACATGGCTTTCTCTGCCGAAGGTGGGGGGGACCCGCGGTCCCGCATTGGATGGGCTCGAGGGGACCTGTCCGCCCCTCGGCGTCGGACCGGCGACGCGAAACGCTCCGCGCCGTGCGCACGGCGTCACATCTGCGCGCCGCCGTCCACCTCGAGGGTGCGCCCGGTAAAGAACCCGCACTCCAGGACGAAGCGCAGGGCCAGCCACACCTCGCCCGGGTCGCCGAAGCGCCCCACCGGGATGGCGGCCAGCAGGCCGGCGCGCGCCTGTTCGGAGATGTTCTCCAGGATGGGCGTCTGGATGACGCCCGGCGCGATGGAGGCGACGCGGATCCCGCGGGGCGCCAGCTCCAGCGCCCAGGTGCGGGTGGCCGCGTCGAGCCCGGCCTTGGACGCCGCGTAGGCGGACTGCCCCGCGTTGCCGGCACGGGCCAGCGAGGAAAGGTTCACGATCACCCCCTCCGGTTCGCCACGCTCCAGCATCTCGGCCGCCACCTCGCGGGCCACCAGGAACTGCCCGCTCAGGTTTACGTCCAGCACTCTGCGCCACTGCGCGGCGGGGAGGCGCCGCACCCACCCTTCCTCTTCCGTCACCAGCACGCCGTCCAGCAGCACGGCCGCGTTGTTCACCAGCACGTTGATCCCGCCCAGCCGCTCCGATGCGTCGCGGACGAACGCCTTCACGGCGGCCTCGTCGGCGATGTCGGCGACGAGCGTCTCCACCCGCCCCGGCACCCCCGCGGCCTCCGCAGCCAGCCGCCGCAGCCCGTCGGCGTTCACGTCCACCGCCGCCACCGCCGCGCCGGCCCGGGCCAGCTCCATCGCGAAGCCGTATCCCAGCCCGCTGGCCGCCCCGGTCACCAGCGCCCGTGCATCTTCGATCCGCATCCCCTCTCCCGTTCCGTTCAGCGGTACGCGCGCGCCTGCATGGAGTAGAGCTCCGCGTAGAGCCCCTCCCCCAGCATCAACTGGTCGTGGCCACCCAGCTCAGTCACCCGGCCGTCGTCCATCACCAGGATCAGGTCGGCCGACCGCACGGTGGAGAAGCGGTGCGACACCAGCACCGTGATGGTGCCGCGCGCCGCGTGGGCCCTGGCGGCCCGGGCGTAGCGCGCGAAGAGGGCGTGCTCGGCCAGCGCGTCCAGGCTGGCGGTGGGCTCGTCGAAGAAGACCACCAGCGGGTCCGGCCGCATGAGCGCCCGCCCCAGCGCCAGCTTCTGCCACTGGCCGGTGGACAGGTCCACCCCGCCCTCCCAGCGCGGGCCCAGCTGCGTCTCCGCGCCGGCGGCGAGCGCATCCAGCACGTCCGCCGCCCCGGCGCGCTCCAGCGCACCCACCACGGCCGCGCGGTCGTCCAGCCGGGCCAGGTCGCCGATCCCCACCGCGTGCTGGACGGGGAGCTCGAAGCGGGCGAAGTCCTGGAAGGCGGCGGAGAGCCGGGCGCGCCACGCCTCCACCTCGATCTCCGCCAGATCCACCCCGTCCACCAGGATGCGCCCCTCGGTGGGCTCGTACATCCGCGCCAGGAGCTTGACCAGCGACGTCTTCCCCGCCCCGTTCTCGCCGACGAGGGCGAGCACGCTTCCGGCGGGGATGTGGAGGGAAACGTGGCGCAGCACCCAGCGGTCGGTGCCGGGGTAACGGAAGGAGACGTTCTCGAAGACGATGCCGTCCGCCAGCCGGGCGGGGGCGGGGCGCTCGCCCGGCCGCGCCCCCGCTCCGGCGGCGTAGTCGCGCAGCCAGAGGAGGCGCCCGGCCGCGCGCAGCGCCTCCCCCAGCCCCGCCACGCGCTGCACGGGAGCCAGCACGCTGTTGCGCACCTGCTGGCCCAGGTAGACGGCCATCACCACGTCGCCCGCGGTGGCCAGGCCGCGGCCGGCGCGCCAGAGCATGAGCGCCACCGCGCCGCCGAAGCCGGCCCAGAAGAGGAGGTCGCCGGCGAAGGTGAGCAGCGCCACCCGGCGGTTGACGGCCAGCCTGGGGGCCTGCGACTCGCGCCAGCTCGCGCGGAAGCGGTCCAGTACCTCGTGCTCCACCCCGAACACCCGCAGCTCCATCCCCGCGGGGCGGTCCACGGTGAGCCGCTGGAGGTGGCGGGCCCGGCGCGCGGGCGCCCCCGAGCGCGCCTCCGCCTCGCCGAGCCAGCGCTGCCGCATGGCGGCGATCGGAAAGACCGGGAGGGCGAAGGGGACCAGGAGGAGGAGCCACGGGGTGGCGAAGGCGAGCGCCGCCAGGGTGCCCACGCCCGCCACCACCGAGTTGGCGGCGTTGAGGACGGAGTTCAGCGCGTAGCCGAGCATGGCCTGGCCCTGCCGCAGCAGCTCCAGCCGGTCCTGGACGTCCGCGCGCTCGTGGTGCTCCAGCCCGGGGAGCGAGGCGGAGATCGCGGCCACCTCGCGGTTCAGGGCGAAGCCCACCTCCTCGGAGAGGCGCACACGGATCTTGCTTCCCATCACCAGCGCCACGAACCAGAGAATCCGCGTGGCCGCGATCCCCCCGGCGCCCCAGGCCAGGAGCCGGGTGTCCCCGCGCGCCGCCCCGTCGGCCAGGAGCTTCAGGCACCAGGCGAAGAGGGGGAGGCGCAGGTAGCCGACGGGCTCCAGCAGGAGCCCGGCGCTGCGCCGGGGGTCGGTGCGCCAGGCGGTCCGCACCAGCAGGACCAGGGCGCGCCACCGCTCACGCATCCACCACCTCCTCCTCGCGTGCGGCCGCGTCCGCGGGGGCGGCGGCGAAGCGCTCGGCCTGCAGCGAGAACATCTCCGCGTAGCGCCCCCCGGCCGCCATCAGCTCGTCGTGCGTCCCGTCCTCCACCACCCGCCCGTCCCCGATCACCACGATGCGGTCGGCGCGCCGCACGCTGGAGAGGCGGTGCGAGACCAGGATGGTCGTCACGTCGCGGGTGAGCTCGAGGAAACGGTCGAAGAGCTCCGTTTCGGCCCGGACGTCCAGCGCGGCGGTCGGCTCGTCGAGGATCAGCAGCCCCGCGCCGCCGCGCACGGCCGCCAGCGCGCGGGCCAGGGCGATGCGCTGCCACTGCCCGCCGGAAAGGTCGGCCCCGCCCTCGAATTCCCTCGAGAGCACGGTGTCCCACCCCGCCGGGAGGCGCGCGGGGAGGTCGCCGCCCCCGGCGTCGCGCAGGGCGCCCTCCAGCGCCGGCTGGTCGTGGAGGAGATCGAGGCGCCCGAAGCCCACGTTCTCCCGCAGCGCCAGCGGGTAGTGGACGAAGTCCTGGAAGATGGCTCCCACCCGCCCCCGCGCGCCGAGCGGCGCGGCGCCGTCCAGGGTCACGCGCCCGCCCTGCGGCTCGTACAGCCCGCAGACGAGCTTGACGAGCGTGCTCTTCCCCGCCCCGTTCTCGCCGACGATCGCAAGGGACTGCCCGGCGGGCACCTCCAGCGAGAGCCCGTCCAGCGTTGGCGTGTCGCGCCCCGGGTAGGTGAAGCGGACCTCCTCCAGCCGCAGCGCCACCTTCCCTTTCGCCGCCGCGCGCGGTGAGCGCTCGCGGGGGAGGAGGGCGTCGCCCGCGCGCTCGCGCAGCCGGGCAACCCGCTCCGCCAGCGCAAGCGAGCGGCTCAGGTTCCACTGCGAGTCGCCCACCAGCCCCAGGTCGGCGATGGCGATCACCGCCTGCGCGAAGACCAGGAGCGCCGCCACGCCCATCTCGCCGCTGGCGGCGGCCGCCGCCAGCGCACCCAGGACGGCGGCGTGCGCGACGACCAGCGCAGCCACCGCCGCCAGGTGCAGCCGGCCGCCGGAGCGGCGGGTGGCCCAGAGCACGTGCAACGCCGCGGACCAGGCGTCGGCGTAGCGCCCCACGATCCAGCCGGCGGCCCCGAAAACGCGCACCTCCTTCGCGGCGGGCGCCTCCAGCGCCAGTGTGCGCAGGTACTCGCCGCGCCGCGTCTCGGCGATGCCGCCACCGTCCGTGTTCGTCCCTGCCGCCTCCTTGAGGTAGGCGAGGTTGGTGAGATGCCAGGCGGCCGCCATCAGGAGCGGCGCCCACCAGTGGAAGCCGAGGAGGACCACGAAGGCGCCCGCGCCGCGCAGCCGCTGCAGCGCCACGTAGGCGAGCTCCGCGACCGTGCGCTGGAGGACGCCGCGGCGCTCCTCGTCCTGCACCGCCTGCAGCTCGTCGGCGAAGGCGGGGTCTTCCAGCCGCGCCACCGTGGGCGCGCCCAGCGACACGCGGGCGACGGTGTGGTGCACCTCCAGCGCGTAGTCGGCGTCCAGCACACCGATCTGCACGGAGAGCGCCTTGGCGCACGCCTCCAGCAGCACCATGGCACCCACCAGCGCGCCCAGCGCCAGCAGCGCCGGCCGCGCGGCCGGGCTCCCCACCCCGCCCGCCGCGGCGGCGGGGAGCGCCGCCACCAGGGTGCCCGTGAGCACCATGGCCACGGTGGGGAGCACCCCCGCCGACAGGAGCAGCGCCCCGAAGCAGACCACCCGTCCGCGCCCCGCGCTGCAGAGCAGCCCCAGCAGGGCGCGCCAGCGGCCGATGTCCAGCAGCCGTGCGGTCTCCATCAGCGCTGCGCTCCCGGGGCCGTGCCCCCGTCCTCGCCTCCCACCTCCCCGGCGAGGGCGGCGGACGCCGCGCGGGCGGCCGCCAGCTCCTCGCGCACCCGCGCGGCGAGCGTTTGCACGTGCGGCTCCAGGCCTATGGTGACGTGCGCGCCGGGCACCCGGTGCACCCGCAGCGCCGGCGCCAGCTGGCACCAGCCGTAGGTGCGCGCTTCCTCGTCCGTCAGCGGCCCCAACCCGGAGCTGAAGTCCGCGGGGTGGTCCGCCGCGGCGACGAGGGTGAGCGGGCCGCCGTACGTGCCCGGCCGGTCCGCGACGGTGGCGCGGTTGCGGGCGCGGACCACCTCCACGTGCCCGCGCAGGTCCGCGGCGTCGAAGCGGTCCGGCG
>DASWMA010000625.1:0-5663 GCA_036399995.1 Longimicrobium sp.
AATCCCGCTCGATGCGAGCCGCTGCCGTGTCGGCCCCCGCCGCGGCGGCCGAATCCGTCACCGTCGTGTCCCGCACGGCTGCCGTCGTGTCGGCGCGGGGCTGGGTGGGCGGGGTGACGGCCGGCGTGGTCGTTCCCGCCCCGGCCGCGGCCGCCGTGTCGGCGAAGAGGGCGCCGGTCAGCACCACCACGGCGGGCGACTGGGCGCCCGGGCGGCCGCGCATGGCGCCGAGCGCATTCGCCAGCACCACGCTGTTCGAGTCGCGCCCGTCGCCGCCGCCGATCCGCGGGTCCGTCACCAGCCCCAGCGTGAGCGGGGCCGTGGATGGGGCCGGGGCGCGCGAGCGCAGCCAGTACCAGGCGCCCACCGCCAGCGCCAGCAGCAGCAGGGCGGGGACGATGCTCCGCCACGGCGACTTCCGCACGGGCTCCGGGGGTGGGTCGCCGTCGGCCCGGATGACCACCCGGTGGGCGTCGGGCACCCGGGAGGGCTGCGGCGTGAGCGGAGGGGGCTGGGTCATGGTCAGACGGGGAAGATTGGAGGGACGGAGAAGAAGCGGCGCGATGGATCAGACGGTCGGGAGCCCCAAGTTTTCACTCGTCCGCCGGCGGGTCTTCGATGATGGACGGGATACGGGCCCGCCGCAGCAGGTCGCCGAAGTGGCTGGTGACGCCCACGCGGCCCACCAGCACCACGCCTTGGCCGCCGCCGCTCACCCCCGCGATCAGCTCGCGCAGCGCGCCGATGCCGCGGCCCACCTCGAAGCGGTGCCAGCGCTGAGCGTCGCCGGGAAAGATGGTGCGCCCCTGCGACCGGCTGGCGCCGCAGTGGAGCTGGACGACCCACGCCCGCGCCCCGTCGTGCACCCACTCGAAGCGCACCGGGCCCAGCGTGGCGGCCGCGCGCTCGTACAGCGCCCGCACGTCGGCCGACACCGAGGGCGGGAGCGGCTCGGGCGCGGCGTCGCCCAGCATGAAGGTGTCGCCGAAGCCGGCCACGCCCTCCATCTGCACGCCGCCGTCGGGCTGCGCGATCAGCGCGCCGCTGAAGCGCGCGTCCACCCCGCGCTGCGCCAGGATCGATCCGATCGCGGTTCCCTCCGGGTCTTCCCGCTGCATCAGCGCGTAGGGATCGGTCCACCCCCGCACGGTGGTGAACTTCCCCGGCATCTGCTCGACCGGGCAGGTGCGCAGCCACGGCTCGGCGGTCCCGGTGGCCTCGCCGAAGGAGAACGCCGCCAGCCTGCGCGGGAACACGGTGGTGAAGGGAACCGGCAACCCCGTGAGCCAGGCAATCAACAGCCCGAACGCCTTGTCGCCCAGCATCCGGCTGAACAGGTTGGGCCACGCCGTGTGCGCCCGCTCGGGCCCGCCGGCGATCTCTTCCTCTTCCCACACGATGGTGTGCTCGTTCCGCCAACCGCGCCGCAGCGGGTGCAGGCTGAACTCCACGCGCAGCTCCGGCCGCCCGGGGAGCGCCGGGCGGAAGCCGTACACCGCCTCGAACGCCCGCAGCGCCATCCCCCGCTCGAGCGCCGCGGTGCCGGGCTTCTCCACCGCGCGCGGCGTGTCGCCGGGCGCGAACTCGACCACCGCGCCGTGCGCGACACCCGACACGCCGCCGTCGTTCACGTCCACCGTCTCGTTGACCACCGTGTGCAGCCCCTCGGCCGCCAGCCGGCGGAGGTGCGAGACGACGTCGTCGGCACGGGTGAGGCCGTAGACGAAGGCGCGGCTCTTGGCGTTGAACGGCTGGAACGAGCGGACGTTCACCGAGTGCTCGGGCGAGGCTGCCAGCATCGCCGCCACCGCGGCTTCGGGCGACGCGAAGGGCGCGTTGGGCGCGTGCCCGTGCACCCGCGCGAACCGCTGCGCCAGCGCCGGGTCGAAGCTGACGAACTGCGCCACGTTGGCGTGCCCCGCCAGGCGGTCCAGGATCTCGTCCTTGTGGTGGCCGGTGTGGGCGGGCATCGCACGGATGGAGCGGTGGACAGGCAACGGCGTGAGACGGGTGCAGCCCAGGCAAGGTCGGTGCGCCCCCGCGCGGATGCAAGTGCGGCATTCGCGCGGGGGGCTTTGCGTCTTGCGCCGCATCGGGCGCGGACGGAGCTTTCGATGGCATGCCACAGCGCCGGCGGGACGGACGCCCCATGCGCGCGAACCGGCGCGCTTCGTGCAACCGCCACGCGCGCCCGCGCCGGGCGTGATGGCGGCGGCGTGCGCCGTTTAGCGCGGGGTTTCACGACCAGCTGACCCGATCGGATTCCACATCTTGCACCACGATCTCCTGAACGCGCCGAGCCCGCTGCGGCGCCCTTCGCGCATGGCCCCATGCGGGTGACCGGCGAGCGCCGCAGCGGCATCCTGCTGCACCCCACCTCGCTTCCCGGCGACGCGGTGGGCGACCTGGGCGCGCAGGCGTACCGCTTCGTCGACTGGCTGGCGCTGGCCGGGCAGACGCTCTGGCAGCTCCTGCCGCTGGTGGCGGTGGGCGCGGGCGGGTCGCCGTACAACGGCCTTTCCGCCTTCGCCGGCAACACGCTGCTGATCTCCCCCGACCTGCTGGTCGAAGACGCGCTCCTCGACGAAGACGAGGCGCGCCCGCCGGAGGGGTGCGACCCGCTGCGCGTGGACTTCGCCGCCGCCGCGCGGTGGAAGGAGCCGCTGCTGCGCCGCGCCCACGCCGCCTTCCGTGCCTCGGCCTCGCCCGGGCTGCGGGCGGGCTTCGCCGAGTTCTGCCAGCGCGAGGCGGGGTGGCTGAGCGACTGGACGCTCTTCCAGGCGCTGCGCGACGCGTTCGGCGGGGTCACCTGGACGGAGTGGCCCCAGCCCCTGCGCGCCCGCGACCCCGCCGCGCTGGCCGAGGCGCGCGAGCGCTTCGCAGGCGAGGTGGAACGGCACGCGCTGGGGCAGTTCCTCTTCGACCGGCAGTGGGGCGAGCTGCGCCGCTACGCCAACGGCCTGGGGATCCAGCTGATCGGCGACGTGCCGATCTTCGTGGCGCACGACAGCGCCGACGTGTGGGCCAACCCGCACCTCTTCGAGCTGGATGAACGGGGGCGGCCGACGGTCGTGAGCGGCGTGCCGCCCGACTACTTCAGCGAGACGGGGCAGCGCTGGGGGAACCCGCTCTACCGCTGGAAGGTGATGGAGCGGGACGGCTACCGCTGGTGGGTGGAGCGCTTCCGCCGCACGCTGGCGATGGTGGACGTGGCGCGCATCGACCACTTCCGCGGCTTCGAAAGCTACTGGGAGGTGCCGGGCGACGAAGAGACGGCGCTGAACGGGCGCTGGATGCCGGGGCCGGGGACGTCGCTCTTCGCCGCCGTCGAACGCGAGCTGGGGCCGCTGCCGCTGATCGCGGAAGACCTGGGGATCATCACCCCCGAGGTGGAGGCGCTGCGCGACGAGCTGCGCCTGCCGGGAATGCGGGTGCTGCAGTTCGCCTTCGGCGAAGACGACCCCGACAACCCCCACCTGCCCGCCAACTACGTGCGCGAGGCGGTGGCGTACACCGGCACGCACGACAACAACACCGCGCTGGGCTGGTACCGCGACGAGGCGTCGCCGCGCGCGCGGGCGGCGCTGGGCAAGCTGGCGGGCGGCGGCGGGGGCGAGCCCAACTGGGAGATGATCTCGGTGGTGCTGGGCTCGCGCGCCGACGTGGCGATCGTCCCCCTGCAGGACGTGCTGGGGCTGGGCGCCGAGGGGCGGATGAACACCCCCGGCTCGTCCAGCGGCGACTGGATGTGGCGCTTCCCCGACGGGGTGCTCACGCCCGAGCTGGCGGCGCGGCTGCGCGAGGTGACCGCGGTGAGCGGGAGGCTGCATGGCCAGGAGCGGCGCTGACGCACCGGGCCCCGTCGCCTTCATCTCCGGCGGGGCGGGGAACCTGGGGCGCGCCGTCACGGCGGCGTTCCTGGGCGCGGGGTGGCGCATCTCCGTGGCGCTGCACCACAGCGATGCGCGCGACGCGCTGGACCCGCTCAAGTCCGCGCACCCGGGGCGCGTCTCCACCTGCTTCCTGGACCTGGGCACCGAGCGCGGCGCCGAGTCGGCCATCGTGCAGACGGTGCAGTGGGGCGGCAGGCTCGACGCCGTGGTGCACCTGATGGGCGCGTGGCACGGCGGGGCGAAGGTGGCCGACACCACGCTGGGCGTGTGGGACGCGATGCTCGCGGTGAACCTCACCTCCGCCTTCCTCCTCGCCCGCACCGCCATCCCGCGGATGCAGGAGGGCGGCGGGGGCGCGCTGGTCTTCGTGTCGTCGCGCGCGGCGGTGGAGCAGCGGGCGAAGAACGGTGCCTACGCCGTCGCGAAGTCCGGCCTGCTGGTGCTGGCCGAGACGATCGCCGAGGAATACCGCGAGACGGGGATCCGCGCCAACGCCGTGCTCCCCGGCACCATCGACACCCCCGCCAACCGCCGCGCCATGCCCAGCGCCGACGCGTCGAAGTGGACCCCGCCGGACGAGATCGCGCGGGTGATCCTCTTCCTCGCCTCCCCCGAGTCGGCACCCGTCAACGGCGCCGCGGTCCCCGTCTACGGCCGAAGCTAGCCGGGCGACACGACAGAGCGAGCACCAACGACGAGCCCCTCGCCCGGATCCCGGGCGAGGGGTTCAGTATCGATCCAGCACTCATATCAGACGCAGCACGGGGCGACGGTTCATACCCGATCCGCAAGATCGTTGCTGGGCCAGCATCGCTGAAGGGGTCACGCGGAGGAACGGAGTAGAACGGAGGAAACGGAGGAACTGCGATGAAGTTGTTCTCCGTTTCCTCCGTTGCACTCCGCTTCTCCGTGTGACCGTTGTTGCAGTAAGCGTCAGCCTGATCTGGGGTCAGAGACCGATATTGCTCACGAACTGCACGCCCGCCGACCAGCGCGGATTGGTGCTGTCCTCGCCGCCGGTCCACTGCGCGACCCCCTCCACCGAGAGCGGAAGGCCGGGAACCAGCCCCACCCGCCGGCCGACGGCGATCCCCGCGGCCAGCCCCGGCTCGTAGCTCGTGCGCGGCTCGTAGCCGTCGGCGGGGAGCGGGTGCCACGCGGTGAAGGCGTGCGCCGCCAGCCCCACGCCCGGGCGCACGTACAGCGTCTGCGGGTTGCCGAGCTGCACCGACGCGAGGATCGCCCCCGTCCTCAGCTGCCGGTTGGAGAAGCTGAAGGTCGAATCCGTGAGACCACCCGATTCGACGCGATCGGGATTCCTGCCGCCGATGCCGTTCATGGTGCCTTCCAGCATTACCGCCACCGTGGGCGAGATCCCCCACCCGGCGCGCAGGTGCAGCGACGGCGCGAACTTCGAGGTGCTGTTGTTGGCCACGCGTCCCGCGCCCGCGCCGACGCCCACGAACGGGCCGGTCTGCGCGTGGGCGGTGGACGGCGCGAAGGCGAGCGCCGCCGCGATGGCGAGAATGGAAGCGGACCGGGAGTGGATCATGTGCGTCATGGGGCGATGGGAGACTTCGATGGGAGGAGCGGCGATCCTGCCTGCGGCGCCGCATCCACGATCTGCCGGAGAACGCGCGACCGCCGCGGGATGTGACTACGGATGGCGGACAGATCAGTGCTCGGTGCTCGGTGCCCAGTGCCCAGTGCCCAGTGCCCAGTGCCCAGTGCCCAGTGCCCAGTACCAGTACCCAGTACCCAGTACGCTGG
>DASWMA010000626.1:0-8893 GCA_036399995.1 Longimicrobium sp.
ACGCTCCCGGTCACCGCGGGGGCGAGGTGCGTGGCGTCCACGTAGCCCACCGCGAAGTGCACACCCGTGGCGCAGCCGAAGCCGAACACCCCCGCGGCCGCCAGCGCCTGCCACAGCGCGCGCCCCGGCGCCCCGCACCACGCGCACGCCGCCACCGCCACGGCGCAGCTCACCAGCGCGCCCCCGAACCCGGCCCGGTCGTGCGCGATCAGCGGGATCAGCCGGGGGCTGATGGCGGCCAGCGCGTCCCGCGAAACGTGCATGAAGTGCAGGTCCTGCGGTACGAACACCGTGGTCATCCCCAGCACCAGGATGGAGCCGCCCCCGGCCAGCATCCCCGCGGCGGTGGCCAGCATCAGCGCGCGGCCGGCGCCGTAGCGCGAGCGGCGTGCGGCGGGCTGGCCCGGCTTCAGCAGCGTGGCGGGGCCGCGCGGGCCTTCCAGCGTGGGGAACACGCGCGCCATCCCCACCACCCAGCAGGCGAGGAGGACGCTCGTCCCCACGCCGTGCCAGCTGTCCAGGTAGCCGTAGCCCAGGTACGCCAGGAAGCTCAGGAAGCCCAGCGTTCCGCTCGCCGCCAGCGCCCACCACGCCCACGCCTGCTTCTGCCGCAGCGGGAACTCGGCGATCCACAGCCACAGCACCCCGATCGCGACCAGCGCGCCGCCGAACGAGGCCCGGTCGTGGAACATGAACGCCGCCACCCGGCACCCGTGCAGCGCGCACACCTCCGCCGCCGACATCCCCAGCCAGGCGATGTCGTGCGGGAGGAACTGGTGCACGGCGCTCAGGTACAGCGCGAACGCGCCCGAGAACACCAGCATCACCGCGGTCAGCTTGATCGCGGGGGTGCCGTCGCCGAGCAGCGCCTGGGCAAAGCCGCGTGAGTCGCGCATGCGAGGAGAGCGGGGAGGAAGGGCCGGGCCGCCGGGGGATCGTCCACACCGCCGCCGCGTGGGAAGAAGCGGCGCGACGGGGATGGACGAAGATAGTACAAGATCGCGGGTGATGCATCCACGGGACGCTCGCACCACGGCCCGTCCGGGCGCGCCCTTCCGTCTGCCGCGTGGGATGGATATCGTCCGGAATCCGTGACCCCGATCCCGCGATCCACGCTCCGACCGACACCGCATGCGACGCCTCTCCATCCTCGCCCTGTCCCTGCTCACGCTGGCCGCGTGGCCCGACGCCGTGGACGCGCAACAGCAGGGGATGACCACCGTGCGGCGCACGCAGGGAACCAGCGCCCAGCGCGGCAAGTGGAACGTGGCGTGGGTGCAGCTCACGCCGCGGTTCGCCAACGCCACGGTGCGCGCCCGCGTGAACGCCGACCTCGAACGGGAGGCCCGCCGGCACATCTGCGAGCCCGAGTCCGATCCGCGGCAGGTCCGGTACTACGACGCCGCGTACCAGTCGGAGGTGACGTACCTGGGCCCCCGCCTGCTGGGCGTCCGGACGTACTACAATATGAACTGCGGCGGGCCGTATCCGGCCTACGGGGTGAACGCGCTGCTCTACGACCTGCGCACCGGGCGCCGCCTGGAGGTGGAGGGCGAGATGGCGGACGCGCGCGCCTTCCGCCGCTTCGTGGCCCGGCGTGCGCTGGCCGCCAGGCCCCCGGGAGGGGGGCAGTGTGCGGAGATGTACACCCTGGAGGAACTGACCGAGACGAGCTACGTCTACATCCTCGGCAACCGCGGCCTCACCGCCGAGCAGCAATACCCGCACGTGATCCAGTCGTGTGGCTACGAAACCCGGATCCCGCACGCCGACATCGTCCGCTTCCTGAAGCCCGGCTCTCCGCTCCGGGCGCTGGTGCCCCGGCGCAGGTAGGCACCGAGAGGACGTGGCTCACGCGGAGCGTCTCTGCTTGCGCGCGATCCCTCAATGCCGGCACCAGCCAGAGCGGAAGAGAGAGCGAGGAGGGCTGGATCGCTGGGGATCGTCCGCCCCGCCGCCGCGTGGGAAGAATCGGCGTGACGGGAAGGGGACGACGCGAAGAATGGTACGATGAGGGGATGGTACCACGAGGGCTCACCGCCGCCGTGCGGCGCGCCCTTCCCCTGCGGCGCGGCACGGGTATCGCCGGGGGAGAGGCGTGACCCATCCCCCATCCACGCTCCCGACGGATCTCCATGCGACGCATCTCCATCCTCCTGACCCTGCCGCTGCTCGCGCTGGCAGCCTCGGCCGGCGACTGCGTGGCGCAGGGGATGACACGCGTGCAGCGCATCCAGGGGAGCGACCAGCGCGGCAGGTACGACATCGCCTGGGTGCGGCTGACGGAGAGGTTCCCCAACGCCGCGGTGCGCGCCCGCGTGAACGCCGACCTGGAGCGGGAGGCGAGGTCGCACATCTGCGACCGGGCGCCGGATCGCGAGCGGCGCAGGCATTACGAGGCCGAGTACGAGATGAAGGTGACATACCTGAGCCCGCGCCTGCTGGGGATCAGCACCAGGGAGTTCATCTCCTGCGGTGGAGCGCACCCCAACCACGGCCCGGGCGCGCTGCTGTACGACCTGCGCACCGGCCGGCAGCTGGTGGTGGAGAACCAGGTGGCCGACCCGGAGGCCTTCGGCCGCTTCGTGGCCCGCCGCGCGCTGGCCGCCCGGCCCCGCAACCCGGGAGAGTGCGTCGACGCATACACCCTCGATCCGCTGGGTGAGACGGTCTACATCTACCTCCTGAAGAACCGGACCCTGACCGCCATCCAGGACTACCCGCACGTGATGAAAGCCTGCGCGTACGAAACCGAGATCCCGCACGCCGACATCGTCCGCTTCCTGAAGCCCGGCTCGCCGCTCCGGGCGCTGGTGGTTCGCCGCCCCTAGCCGTCCTGCGGATCTGCGGGAAAAAGAAAGCCCGGGACGCGATCGCGTTCCGGGCTTCGTCGATGATCGGTCGGGGCGCGGCGGTCAGTCGATGGATGCCATTCCCGTCGCGCGCAGTCACGCCACTCAGCACACCGACGCTTCTTTGCAGCCTCTCGGCGTCCGTTCGTGCGTTCGGTCACGCGGCAGCCCGAGCAGTCCGGGCGTGAAGGTTTGCTCCAGCCACGTTAGGAATGAGTCGACCACCTCGGGCGGAAAGTTCTTCCGGCACCCCTGGCGCTGCTGGATCAGTTCTCCGAATTCGGCAGGGATGTTGGGCGCCTTCTCGCCGAAGTAGAAGAAGTGATCGGAGATGAACACCCGCGGCCTCCGGGTATCCTTCTTCAGGTAGCCAGGCTCCCGGTGGGAGAAGGTGAATGCCTGCTGATAATCGCCGTTGGCGTCCTTGAAATAGATGTTGTCGCCGCAGCGGTTCCGCCAATCGCCACGGGGGCGCGGCTTCTTGTATTCGAAACGCGGGTCGCGGAAATAGTCGTCGAATTCCAGCACCTCGGATACCCGCATCGCGTACACCAGACGTTGGCCGTTCGCCTTGTCGCTGTTGGCCATCAGCCAGTCGCCGGGCTCCAGCCGCGCGCCCATGTGGTTGGGCGTGCATGCGGCGAGCGTGCAGTGTTCGCCGAATGGGTTCGGTGCAAAGCCACGGTCGACCCGGATCACGTACGAGTAGAGCTTCACGTCGCGGTCTCGGCGGCTGGGCATGATGGTCGAGGAAAGGGGACGAACGGCGGGAGGATGATCGGATCTGGGAAATCAGCCGCGCTCCGCAGGCAGTGTTCCGGGCCTCGGCCGCAGATCTTGGCCTGCCGGACGTTGCGCGTGACGCGGCTCAGGCGCGGTGCCTCCGGATGATATGACGGGCCGGGGAGGGCGCGAAGAAGCAGAGATTTTCAGGGACGATGCAACCGCGCTCGCGCCGCACGGGGCGGCGCGAGCGCGCGATGGAACTCTCAGCGTCTATCAGGCCGCCGCGGCTTCGGCCTCTTCCACGACTCCCGCGGGGAGGAGCGCGGCGGGGCGGGTGAGGCCCGCCTCCTCCATGATCTCCACCGCCTCCACGCCGTCGATGGTCTCGCGCTCCAGCAGCGCCACCGCCAGCGCGGCCAGCGGCTCGCGGTTCAGCCGCAGCAGCTCCAGCGTGTTGCGGTAGAGCTGCTCCAGCATGGTGCGCACCTCGCGGTCCATGCCCGCGTGCGCCTCGCCGCTCAGCGAGCCGTCGCCCTCGTGGATCAGCAGCCCGGTCTCGGCGCCCATCCCCAGCTGGTACACCATGCGCTTGGCCACGGCGTTCACCTGCTGCAGGTCGTTCTGCGCCCCGCTGGTCACCGCGTGCGCGCCGAACACCAGCTCTTCGGCCGCGCGCCCGGCGAGGCCCTTCATGATCACGCCCTCGAGGTAGTTGCGCCGGTACAGGAAGCGGTCGTCCTCGGGGCTGAAGAAGGCCACGCCCAGCGCCTGCCCGCGCGCCTGGATGGTCACCTTGTGCAGCCCGTCTTCCGGGGCGCACACCACGCCGGCCAGCGCGTGGCCGGCCTCGTGGTAGGCCACGGTGCAGCGCTCCTTGTCGAGCGCGCGGAAGCCCTTGCGCTCCTTGCCCAGCAGCATGCGGTCGCGCGCCTGCTCCACGTGGCTCCAGTTGACGCGGCTCTCGCCCTCGCGCGCGGCGGCGATGGCGGCCTCGTTCAGCAGGTTGGCCAGCTCGGCGCCGCTGCTGCCGGGGGTGAGCCGGGCCATGCGCGCCAGGTCCACGTCGGGCGCCAGCGGGATCTTCCGGCGGGTGGCGTGCAGCCGCAGGATCTCTTCGCGCCCCGACGAGGTGGGGGTGCTGACGGTGATGGTGCGGTCGAAGCGGCCCGGGCGGCGCAGCGCCGCGTCCAGGTCGTCGGGGCGGTTGGTGGCGGCGATCACCACCACGCCGTCGAGCGGGTCGAAGCCGTCCATCTCCACCAGCAGCTGGTTGAGCGTGCGGTCGTCTTCGTTGTGGCTGCGGTTGCGGCCGCGGTGCCCGCCCAGCGCGTCGATCTCGTCGATGAAGATCACGCCGCCCTTCTTGCGCGCCTTCTTGAACAGCGCCTTGATGCGGTGCGCCCCCATCCCCACCAGGAAGCCCGTGACCTCGGAGCCGCTGATGGAGAAGAAGGGGACGCCGGCCTCGCCGGCTACGGCGCGCGCCAGCAGCGTCTTGCCGGTGCCCGGCGGGCCTACCAGCAGCGCGCCCTTGGGGATGCGCGCGCCCAGCGCCGCGAAGGCGTCGGGGCGCTTGAGGAACTCCACCATCTCGCGCAGCTCCTCGGCGGCGCCCTGGGTGCCGGCCACGTCGTCGAAGGTGGTGGTGCTCTTCCCGCTCTGGCCCAGGTCGGTGCTTTGCCCGCCCTTCATCTGCCGGAACAGGAAGAAGCCCACGCCCACCAGCATCAGCAGCATCAGCGCGGTGGTGGCCGTGTCGCGCACGCCGGTGTGGCTGGGCGCGGGCGCCAGCGTCAGCGCCACGCCGTGCGCCTGCGCGTGCTGCGCCAGCGCGTCCACCGTGCTCACCGGGTAGGCCACGGTGAAGTCGAACTCCCCAGCCTTCGCGCCGGCGTCGCGCCAGGTGCCGCGGACGTCCTCGCCGGGGCGGACGGTCACCGAGTGCACGCGGCCGCCGTCGATGGCGCCGATCAGCCCCGAGTACGAGAGCACCGGCAGCCCGGGGGCGCGGAAGCGCTCGTACGCCTTGAGGCCGGTCAGCGCGAGCGTCACCAGCACCGCGATGCCGAGGATCACGCGCGCCACGGTGGGGCTGACCGTCAGGTCGACCCGGCCCCGGGGCGGCTCGCCGGTGGCGGCGGACGGCTGGTGCGTGGGGGAGGGAGCCTTGGGCTCGTTCTGCTGTTGCGACGAGGAAGTGGGCATCAGGAAAGACCCGCGAAGATGCAAACGCGGCGGCAGCCGCCACGCGGCTCCGCCTGAATGGGTGCGAGATCGGTTCGCCCGCCGGCAGTGCGCCGAAGTGCGTGCCCGGTCTGAACTTGGAAGATAACCACGGAGGGCGCGGAACGGGAGCCCGTCCCCCGGGCTCACGCCGGAGACCGCTCTCGGGGGAGTTGGACGGACCTGGTCCGGCGGTATCCCGGGCGCTCCGGACCGGCGCGGCGAAGGCTACCGCGTGCGCCGCGGATGCAGGATCCGACTGCGTTCCTCCTGGTTCTGCGCGTTCCAGCACACCAGCTCGCCGGTGGCCGTCACCCCGCAGATCCCGCTCCCCGGCTCGCGGTTCCCGGACAGGCGGGCGAAGCGCAGGTCCGGCTGCGTGCGCACGAAGCGGTAGTCCGCGGCGGGGTCCGCGGCGTGCGGGCCGGTGGTGGGCGCCCAGCAGTACGCCTCGCCCGCCGTGGTCACGCCGCACATCCCCCGGTGATGCGCCACGACGTCGCGGAAGCGCAGCGCGCCGCCCGTGGCCACGGGCTCCCTGGCGCACGCCCAGCGGCCGCATCCCGGCGCGTCGGCGTTCTCGCCGTAGTGCTCGCGGAACGAGCGCAGGCCCCAGCAGTGCACCTGTCCAGCGCCGTCCAGCCCGCACATCCACCCGTCCTGCACCACGATCCGCCGGAAGTCCACGCCGCCCGCCACGCGCCCGAGCGAATCCACCCCTTCACGCGAGGTGGAGGGCGGGGCGCCGGTGCCGAGCTGCGCCGTCCGGTTGCTGCCGCGGCACCACGCCGCGCCGCTCTCGTCCACCAGGCAGAGGTTCTCCGTGGGCCAGTCGGCGAAGCCGTCCACGTCGCGCGCGCGAGCGCCGGCGCGCAGCGGCTGCATGGCCCGCAGCTCCCACCAGCGGTCGCCGCGCAGCACGTTGCTGCACAGCGCCTCGCCCTCCACCGTCACGCCGCAGGTCACGCGCGTGCCCACCTCGATGCTGCGGAAGCGGCGCGTGGGCTCATACGGCAGGGGCAGGAAGGAGCAGCGCGTCCCCGTCAGGCAGGTGCCCGTCGCGCCGGGCACGTCGGCGCCCCAGCAGTACGCCTGCCCGCCGTTCGCCAGCCCGCAGGTGCGCGACCGCCCGGCGCTGATCGACTCGAAGCGCATGGCCCCGCCCGCGGGCACCGGCGTGTCGCTGGCGGTGGGGTAGCAGCTCCGATGGCCGCTCTCGCCCACGATGCCGCAGCGCTCCAGGGTGCGCGCGCCCAGCTGGGCCGAGTGGTTGCTTCCCCAGCAGAAGGCGCGGCCGATGCCATCGAGCGCGCAGGCGTGGTCGTTCCCCACGGAGACCTGCGCCCACTTCGGCGCGGTGTCGGCCGCTGCGGGCGTGGCCCACAGCGCGGCGGCAAGGAGGGTGGCGAGCATCGGCAAGGTGACGGTCGAGCGGGAGGCGGGGCCTGCGGATGGCCGGAGACGCGCGGTGCAGGGTAGCGGCCGGCAGGGCGGGGCACAAGATCCGGTCGTGTGGACCGTCCCCCCGCCGGCCTGCCGAGCGATGAGTGACTCTCACGCAGAGCAGCAGAGACAGCAGAGGGACCGTTGTTCTCTGCTCCTCTGCTGCTCTGCGTGAGGCTTTTTCATCGACCCGTGTGTTCGCGCAGTCACGGCGCGCCGCACCTCGCTCGCCGGCCGTGCCGTGCGGCCGCCGATCGGTCGTCGCTTGCCCCGACCCGCACCCCCAATCATATTGTCGCGCCTACGTTTCCGGCCTGATCCACGCTGAACCGCACTCATCGAAAATGGCTACGCAGGGCAAGGATACAGACGTCGTCTTCCTCTCCGCCAAGCGCACGGGGATGGGCACCTTCGGCGGCGCGCTGAAGGACTTCAGCGCCACCGACCTGGGCGTGTTCGCCGCGAAGGGCGCGCTGGAGAAGGCGGGCGTTCCCGAGGCCGAGATCGGCCACGTGGTGTTCGGCAACGCGCTGCAGACCAGCGCCGACGCCATCTACCTGGCGCGCCACATCGGGCTGCGCGCGGGCATCCCCACCGACACGCCGGCGCTGACGCTGAACCGCCTGTGCGGCTCGGGGTTCCAGGCCATCGTCAGCGGGGCGATGGAGATCATGCTGGGCGAGTGCGAGGTGGCGCTGTGCGGCGGCACCGAGAGCATGAGCCAGGCGCCCCACGTGATCCGCGGCGCCCGCTGGGGCGAGCAGCGGCTGGGGCCGGCCGGGCCGTTCTACTACGACCTGCTGTGGGAGGCGCTCACCGACACCTTCGCCGCCTGCAGCATGGCGATGACGGCCGAGAACCTGGCCGACCACTACGGCATCAAGCGCGAAGACGTGGACGCCTACGCCTGCCTGAGCCAGGGCCGCGCCAAGGCCGCGTGGGACGCGGGTCACTTCACCGAGCAGCTGACCCCCGTCACCATCAAGAGCCGCAAGGGTGAGACGCAGTTCATGGCCGACGAGCACATGCGCCCCGAGACCAACGCCGAGGCGCTGGGCAAGCTCAAGCCGTACTTCAAGGAGGGCGGCACCGTCACCGCCGGCAACGCCAGCGGGATCGGCGACGGCGCGGCCGCGGTGGTGATCGCCAGCGCCGACTATGCCCGCCGCAACAACCTGAGCCCCATCGGCCGCCTGGTCAGCTGGGGGATCGCCGGCGTGGAGCCCAAGCACATGGGGATCGGCCCCGTGCCGGCCGCCCGCCTGGCGCTGAAGAAGGGTGGGATGGAGCTGGACCAGATGGACCTGGTGGAGGTGAACGAGGCGTTCGGCAGCCAGTACTGCGCGGTGGAGAAGGAGCTGGGGCTCGACCGCGAGCGCACCAACGTGTCGGGCGGCGCGATCGCGCTGTCGCACCCGCTGGGCGCCAGCGGCGCGCGCATCACCGTGCACCTGCTGCACGAGCTGCGGCGCCAGGGGAAGCGCTTCGGCCTGGGCAGCGCCTGCATCGGCGGCGGCCAGGGAATCGCGATGGTGGTGGAGGCGTTCCCGGCGCAGAACTCCTGATCCAGCGCCGCGCCGCCGTCCGTCGACCGTGACGGGCGGCGGCGCGCGTGGCATCCTCCGACGATGAGCGACCAGCACCCCGCA
>DASWMA010000627.1:0-2565 GCA_036399995.1 Longimicrobium sp.
CCGCCGGAGGGGAAGAGAACCCCGGCCAGCGCGGCGATCCCCGGCTGCGCGTCGGCGTCGGCCATGTGGCGGTGGAGGAGGCCGCGCAGGAGCTCCAGCTCGGCGCGGTCGTAGACGAAGGCGTGCAGCGGCTTGGGCCCGCGCCGCCCCTCGGCCGCGCCGGTGCCGGCGGCGAGCATGGACGTAGCCGTCTGGCCCAGCCGGTCCACGAAGGCGCGGAGCATCTCGCTCTCGCCCGCGTGGGTGCCGGCGCGGGAGAGGATCACCTCCGTCACCGGCCTGGCACCCGCGCGCTCGGCGCGGAAGCCCAGGGCGAACACGGTGCCGCTGACGGGGTCGCCTTCGGCGGAAAGGACGATGCGGACGCGCTCGCCCTCGCCCAGGAGCTGCGTCTGCTTCTCCTGCTCGACCATGCGGCGGTAGCTGAGCGCCATCGCCCGCTTCTTCAGCGCGCCCTCGCCGCTCTCCAGCGCGTGGCAGCCGGCGTAGGTGCCGGCCTTGATCCCCCGCCTGTTGAGGTCGGCCACGGTGCGGATCCCGCGGCCGGCCAGCACCGTCTTGGCCAGCGGCGTCAGGCCGGGGACGCGCGCCAGGTCGTCGGCCGCGTCGGCCTGGGCGCGGCAGTGGGCGAAGAAGCCGCACCCGGCGCAGGCGGGCGACAGGTGCCAGGGTGCCTCGGCCGGTTCCTGCTGGGCCACGCGCGGCAGGTCTTCGCGTAGGAAGCGCTCGACGTGGTGGCGGTAGGCGGCCAGCGCGAAGCGCCGCGGCGCGCGCGAGCCGCGGTTCCACACCCATCCCCAGCGCGTGTCGACGTCGGCATCGATGCCGTGGGCGCGGACGATCTCTTCCAGCAGCAGCACGTAGAAGGCGACCTGCGCGAAGTGGTGCACCGCGCGCTCGCGGCTCCACTTCACGTCGACCACCCCCAGCCGCAGCCGCCCGTCCCGCCCGCGCCCGATGCGCACCAGGTCGGGGTGCGCGGGGGCGAAGGAGACGAGCGAGGCGTGGATCCCGTGACGCGCCGCGAACGCCTCGGCGTCTGGCAGCCAGAGTCGCGGCTGGACCAGGAACCGGACCGGACCGGGGTTCTGCAGCACCTCCAGCACGCGGCCCGCGTCGAGCGCGCGCGCGTCGCCGGCTGGCGTCGTGCCGCCGGTGAGCACGGCCTCGGCGCCGAAGCGGCGGACCAGGGTGGCGATCTTCCGCCGCTCGAAGCGGCGCCCCGCGGCGGCCAGCAGCCCCATCCCCGGGCGCACCTCCGCGCGCGGCACGCCCTCCGCGCCGGGCTCCAGCTCCCAGCGCAGCTTGCGGTCGCAGCGATAGCGGAAATACTGCGCGAGCTGCGAGCCCGTGGCGCGCAGGAGGGGTGTGGCCGTGCCGCTCATCCGGTGTGGTGATGTGTGGGGGGCGGCGAGCCGCCGCGCGCGATTACGTTAACTCTGTACACCGTTGTATTGCAAGGGTTTGACTGGATCGCTGTCGCGTTCGGAGCGTAATGTTGCTGCAACGAAGCCCTTGATCGGGGAGCAGCAAACGTATACACTTCACGGCGAAAGTAAACGAAGTCGACCGCCAAGCACAGCTCAACGAAAGGGTCGGTATGCTGCGCGAACTCGAGACCGTGCTCGACAAGTCGGAAGAGGTGACGCCCCGCCGTTTTCTTTCGCTGATCAACAAGCGCAGCCGCGACATCGAGCGCGTGAGCATCAAGCCGCCGCGGCTCGGCGGCCGCGGGCTGGGGCGCATCGTGGTCGAGTACAAGAACGGGATTCACCGGCCCATGCCGTTCGGTGCGGGCGCCAGGCGATGACTGCGCTGGATGAACTCGTCGAACCGGTCGCCGGGGATGGATCCGATGAAGAATACGAGGAACCCGACGCAGTCCCGAAACTGCCGAGCCGGGCGATGTTCCACCGGTTCCTCGACCAGCAGGCGCAGGAGATCGCGGTCCGTTCGCAGGAGATCCAGGTTCGGCAACTCGAGATCAAGGCGGGCTACAGGTACTCCAGGGCCAGCCTCGATGCACAGGAGCGAGACCTCAGGGACAAACGGAGCGAGGAACGGAAGAAGCGCAGAGACCGGCTCTTCTTCGTGGGGTTCGTGACCGTGCTGCTGACCGCGCTCCTGGTGTACCTGCTCCAGAGCGGAAAGGAGGAGCTGGCGCACGAGATCCTGAAGGCGATCGTGTTCATCACGATGGCTGCGGCGAGCGGCTTCTACGCGGGGAAGTCGTCCGAGCGCAAGAAGCAGGAGGCGGACAACAGCGAGTGACCCAACGGAAGACCGCGCTGCCCACGCGACCTGATCTACGTGCGTCCACTTAGGCCCCTCGCGTGACGCGAGGCGTGCGGGATCGGGCTTTCACGCATGCGCAGGGGCTCGGCCGCCAGCCTGTTCGAGGGTGGCCGCGGGTGTGATGGGCAGCGCGAGCCCGAACCGTGCCGCCCCCCCGCGGACCGAAGTCCGGACCTCGGTGAAAGAAACATCCCCGGGGCGAGGCGTTTTCCGGTCCCCGTACCTGACCGGCTCGATTCGGTGCGCGCTTGCGTACATGGCTGAGAATCA
>DASWMA010000628.1:0-2649 GCA_036399995.1 Longimicrobium sp.
TGCGGCGGCTGCAGCGCCCCGCGCGGGTCGAGCCCCACCCAGCCGGTGGTCGACTACGCCGGACGAGCGCCGCGCTCGGGTGACGAGCCAGCCGCCGCGTCTTCCGACGCCGCCGGCGCCGAACCTCCGCCGATCGGCCATGGAGCGCTGCCCGCCGCGCCGAGCGAACCGTCGGCCGCAAGCCCTGACGGATCTCCGGCTGCGTCGGCGGGCGAGCCGGCCGCCCCGCCGAGCGAACCTTCGGCCGCCAGCTCCGGCGGATCACCGGCCACGTCCGCGAGCGAGCCAGCCCCCGCGGAGGGATCCCTCGTCCCCGCAAGCTCCGCGTCTCCCGACGTCCCGGCGGTCCCGGCGGTCCCGGCGGTCCCGGCTGCCGCCGCCGTACCCGCGGCTGCCGATGCGGACGCGGACGGGGATGCGGATGCGGCGTCCGCGGACGCGGATGCGGACGGGGCGATGGTGGGACCGGCCGACGGTGCGCGGGAGCACGCGGCGGCCACGATCCCCGTCCGGCGCCGACGGGTGCGGTGGAGATGGGTGGCCGTGGCGGGGGTGCTGCTGCTGGGGGCGGCGCGCTACTGCGACAGGCCGTACCGGTATCGGCCGCCGGAACCGGTGGCCGCCGAGGTGGTGGGGCAGTCGTGGCGGCGGACGATCATCCTCGCACGGCTCGACACCGTGGTGGAGGGGGGATGGAAGGTGCCGGAGATCAGCCGCTTGCTGCGCACCGAGCGGCGCGTTCACCACCACGAACGTGCGATCGTCGGATACGACACGATCACGCGCGAAGAGTCGCGGACCTACAGCGTGCAGGACGGCTACGAGACGGTGAGCGAGCCCACCACCGAGCGCGTGGCGACGGGGAGCCGCACCTACGTCTGCGGCCAGCGCGACCTGGGGAACGGGTACTTCGAAGACCGCACCTGCACCGAGCCCACCTACGAGACGCGCACCACCACCCGCACCACGCAGCGCCCTCGCTACCGCCAGGAAACCGGCTCCACCACGGTCACCGAGCGAAGGCCGATCTACGGCCGGCGCCCGGTCTACGCCCCCTGGTACGTGTACGCCACCGAGCAGTACGCGTTCGTCGATTCGGCGGTGGCCACGGGCGCCACGCTCTCCCCGCAGTGGCCCCGGGTCGAGCGCGACACCACGGGGTTCAGGGTCTTCCGCAGCACCCGTCACTACGTGAACCTGCGCACGGCCGACAGTGTGCGCGCGGAGGTGACGGCCCAGGTGGATTCGGCGGAGTGGACGCGGTACCGCCCGGGGACGCGGGTGGCCTGGCGTCCGAACTACGAGGTGCTGCCGGCCGACAGCCTGCTCGCCTGCCGCCGCTGGCACGCCGGCGAGGGAGAGCCCCCTCCCGCCGGGCTCGGCTGCTCGCCGCGCAAGCGCCGCCGGTGAGCACCCGCCGGTGCCGGGCACGTCGCACTCGCTCGCCCGCGGCTCGCCCACCCGTGCGTGGCGCCGGGTGGCCGAACGCCCTCTGGCACCGCGCGTGCGTACGCTTGCCCGCAAACCACCCCGACGGAGACGGAGCATGACCGAACACGCCAACCAGCCTCGCCACCAGAGCGCCGAACGCAAGGCGGCGAACACGAGCCGGGCGCTGGTGGACGGATCGAACGTGGCGCACAGCAGCGAAGGCGGCGAGGGGCGCCTGCGCAACATCGAGCTGGTGGTGGAAAAGCTGCAGGAAGACGGCTTCGACCCCATCGTGGTGGCCGACGCCGCCCTTCGCCACCAGATCGACGAGACCGGCAAGTACGAGGCGCTGATCGAGAAGGGCCAGATCCGCCAGGCGCCCGCCGGCACCGACGCCGACTACTTCATCCTGACCTTCGCCCGCGAGCTCGACGCGAAGATCGTTTCCAACGACCGCTTCCGCGACCGGCTGGAGAGCTTCCCCGACGCGCAGGACCGCATCATCCGCTACATGATCGTGGAAGACGAGGTGGTGTTCGAGAAGCGCAACCGCCGGCGGAAGAAGCAGTAGACCACGGCTTCGAGATCGAATCGCCTCGCCCTCCCCACCGGGAGGGCGAGCGTGGTTTTCGGGGTAGATCAGCGACCGGATCGTGGCCGCAACGGCACATACTCCCCGATCGCCCGGCCTTTTCGCGCGCCGAACGCCGTCGCCGCGACGGAGGCGGGTGCCCGGGCCCGGCATGGTGCTGCCCCGCGATCGGGCTTCCCGGGGATCGCCCTCTTCCGCGCCCTCCGGCGTTCCCCGCGCCCTCCGCCCGGATCCACAGCCTTGTGTGAAGCGCGGAGCACCGGGTACGTTCCGGTCACCCACCTTTTACCGACGCTTATCGGAGGACGCTCCACGGAGGCGCCGGTTCCCGACCCACTCATCTGGAAGGAAGACCCCCATGAGCAAGCTTCGCCTGGACCTCGACACGCTGGCGGTCGAGAGCTTCGACACCGACTCCGCCGGCGAGCGGGGCCGCGGCACCGTCCGGGGCCACGTAGCCCCCACCGCGCAGTTCGGCTGCTACAACGACAGCCGCTACGGCGGCCCCTGCGCGCTGAGCGACGACGACCCCACCTGCCTGGTCAGCTGCGGGTACGAACGGACGCGCTGTCCGTACGGCGGCGGCTGCGTGGGGACGACGACGATCGAGTGACGAGGAACCGGAG
>DASWMA010000629.1:0-2237 GCA_036399995.1 Longimicrobium sp.
GGCCCGGCGCGGTTGGCAACGGCGGTATCGTTGCCTACCGCGCGCGCAGCCCGGCCCGGAGCGCAGCGGAGGGACACGCCCCCACATCTGGCTCTTCCATCCTTCCGCACCTCGCTCCCGCACCGGGTCCGATCCCCGAAAAGAAACGCCGGGCTACGCTCTCGCGCGGCCCGGCGTCGTGCGATCTCCCCCGCTCGACCGTCCGGCGAGGAGCCGTCCCGCTACGGGGTGGTGCCCGAGCCGCCGGACGAACCGCCGCCCGTGGTGGCGCCGGGCACGTTCACGTCCACGTTCACGTCGTGCTCGGTGTTGCCACCGCCGCCACGCAGGAAGAAGAACCAGACCAGCGCCGCCAGCAGCAGCACCACCAGCAGCCCCACCAGAAGCGAGCCCGTGCCGCTCCCGTCGCCGCGCGGCGGCGGCGTCGGGTTCACGTTGTTGATTTCGACCTCGGCCATGTGTGTCTCCGGGTGAGCACCCCTCGCGTGCGCGGCCATCGCCGCGTGTAGCACCGGGGCCGTTCATGACTCGCCCTGCAACCGTGCACAGATGCGCGCTCCGTGCCAGAACCGCGGCGGGGCGCGGATCCGGGCGCATCCGGAGGCCACGACGCCGCCCCCCGCGCATCTTCCGCAGCGGCCCGTGGGAGCCGATATTCCGGCATCTCCCGGCCCACGGCGGTACATCCACCTCCCCGCACCGCACCTCTGCCCTTGTCACGACCCACCGCGCGCCCGGAGCCCGGCGCGGCAAGCGAATCCCTTACGCACGGCACCCGCGACTGCGGCGACCTGGCGCTGGTGCTCACCGGTGGCGGCGCGCGCGGCGCCTACCAGGTGGGGATCCTGCGCTACCTGGCGAAACGCTGGCCCAACCTGAACTTCCCCATCATCACCGGGGTGTCGGCGGGGGCCATCAACGCCGCGCACCTGGCGCAGGCGCACGGCACCTTTCCGCAGGCGGTGGACGAGCTGGCGGCGCTGTGGAGCGAGCTCACCCCCGACCGCATCTTCCGGGTGGACGTGCCGGCGCTGCTGGCCAACATGGGGCGCTGGGGGCTGCAGCTGGCCGGCGCCGGCGCGCGGGAGAGCCGCGTGCGCGGGCTGGTGGACACCGCGCCGCTCTGGGAGCTGCTCACCGAGGCGCTGGCGCCGGTGGAGGGCGAGCTGACGGGGATCGACTACAACCTGGCGCGCGGCACGCTGAAGGCGGTGGCGCTGGGCACCACCAGCTACAGCACCGGGCAGACGGTGATCTGGGTGCAGGGGCGCGACCTGCAGACCTGGGAGCGCCCCTCGCGCCTCGCGATCGAGACGCGCATCCGGCTCGAGCACGTGATGGCCAGCAGCGCGCTCCCGCTCTTCTTTCCCGCGGTGAAGGTGGGCGACCAGTGGCACGGCGACGGGGGGATCCGCCTTACGGCGCCGCTGTCTCCCGCGCTGCACCTGGGCGCGCACAAGATCCTGGCCGTCTCCACCCACTACGAGCGCACGAAGCGCGAGGCCGACCGCCCCACCGTGCGCGGCTACCCGCCCCCGGCGCAGGTGCTGGGCGTGCTGCTCGACGCCATCTTCCTGGACGTGGTGGACCAGGACGTGATGCGGATGGAGCGGATGAACGAGCTGCTGCGCCGGATGCCCGACAAGGACCGCGACGGGATGCGCGTGGTGGAGCTGATCACCTTCCGCCCCTCGCGCGACCTGGGGATGATCTCGCGCGAGCACGAGCCGCGGCTGCCGCGCGCCTTCCGCCTGCTCACCCGCGGCCTGGGCACGCGCGAGACCGCCAGCCCCGACGTGCTGAGCATGATGATGTTCCAGGACGACTACGTCCGCCGCCTGATCGAGATCGGCGAGGAAGACGCCGAGGCCCGCGGCGACGAGCTCGCGGAGTTCATCGAGAGCGACGGGGGATGAAAGGTGCGAAGGTGCGGGGTGCGAAGGTGCGGAACCGCTGACGGTCGGCACCTGATCGCGCCGGAGATCCGTGACGGCCGCTGAACCGCACCTCGCACCTTCGCACCCCGTCTGGACACGTCCGCGCGCGCATGCTAAGATACCGGCCTGCCGCATCCGGCCGCGCGCCGGCGGCCCTGTTGACCTTGGAACACGCGGGCGAGCTGAGCCATGGCCGAGCTGAAAGTGAGTCGCGACAGCGACGTGGTGGTCGAAGACGACTACAGCTGGTGGGAAGTGATCTACTGGCTGGTGGGGATCATCATGATCCCGCTGGTGCCG
>DASWMA010000630.1:0-2153 GCA_036399995.1 Longimicrobium sp.
GGGCCCCCGCGCCCCATCACCCCCCGCTCAGCCGCGCCTGTGCCGCGCCGCCGCCGATCATCGTGGTGGCCGTGGCCGAGGGCCACACCCGCGGCTCGGGGGGGCCGCCGCCGGGGTGCAGCACCACGTAGTTGTATTCGCGCAGCCAGTCGCCCGAGTTCACGTACCAGCGGCCGGGCGCCACCTCCAAGCGCAGGGCCTGGTGCGCGTGGCCGGCCAGCACCAGGTCGAGCTTGGGGTCGGCGCGGAGCTGCTCTTCGGCCCAGCTGCGGATGAACGCCGCGCGGCTGCGGCCGGCCGCGTCCAGCCCCCCGGCCTTCATCTCGGTGGTGGAGGCCAGGTGCGCGATCTTCCAGCCGAAGTCCGGGTGCAGCGCGCGGAAGGCGCCGACCGAGAGGCGGCTGCGGATCACGGCCTTCAGCGCGCGGTACTTGAAGTCGCCCTTCCCGAGGCCGTCGCCGTGGGCCACCAGGGTGCGGCGCCCCGCCAGCATCATCTCCACCGGTCCGTGCAGCAGCTCCACCCCCACCTCGTCGCGCAGGAAGCTGCCGGCCCAGGCGTCGTGGTTGCCGCCCACGAACCACACCTTCACCCCCGCGTCCACCACGTCGGCCAGGCTGGCCACCACGCGGAAGTGCTCGCGCAGGATCACGCGGCGGTACTCGAACCAGAAGTCGAACAGGTCGCCGTTGATCAGCAGCGACGCGGCGTTCTGGGCCACGTGGTCCAGGAAGCCGCGGAAGGCGCGCTCCGTCTCGCGCGGAACCGCGCCCAGGTGCGTGTCGGAAACGACGTAGACAGGCTTTTCGCTCATGGGGCGGGGAAGCTAGGCGGCGCCCCGGAGGGCCACAAGCGGCGACCACCTCGCAACTTCCCGATGCTTGCATCACGACTTCCCGATTCTCGTTTCTTGGCGAACGACGGCCATTGGCGGGCGGGCAGGGGCCGCACCGGGCGGTTGAAACCGCGGCAACGACTACACGAAGTCCGCCTTCGCGGACTACCGGCTTCTCGGATGCCGAGATGACGGTGCGCGGTACTGGCATCGTGTGCCATCGAAGTAGCCGCGAGCGAAGCGAGCCCCCGTCCCTCCCCCAGGTTGTTTTGGGGGAGGGACAGGCGCCCCCAGGCGCCAGGGAGAGGGCCCACGGCGCCGACTCCCGGCTAGAATCCGGGAGTGCGAGCCGTCGAGGGAGGGACAGGCGCCCCCAGGCGCCAGGGAGGGGGCCCCGCGCGGGTGACATGACACTTGTCACCCCCAGGTCCTGACGTTCTCCAATGTCCGGGGGCCCGGGGGATGGGTATCGTTCGGTCAGGCTGGATCAACCGCCTCTCCAACGAAGTGATTGTCCCGATGAGCTGGCATACACGCATCACCCGGATCCTGGCCGCCGCCGCGGCGGTCCTCTCCCTCTCCGCCGCGCAGGCACAGACGGCGCCCGCCACCCTCTTCCGCGGCGTGCGCGTGTTCGACGGCGAGCGGATGCTGGGCGCGCGCGACGTGCTGGTGCAAAACGGCCGCATTGCGCGTGTCGGCACCGGCATCGCCGCGCCGGCGGGCGCGGCGGTGGTGGACGGGCGCGGCAAGACGCTCCTTCCCGGGCTGATCGACGCGCACACGCACACGTTCGGCGACGTGGGCCGGCAGGCGCTGGTGTTCGGCGTGACCACCGAGCTGGACATGTTCACCATCCCCCAGACCGCGGCCGCGGCCCGCGCCGAGCAGGCGGCGGGACGCGCGGGCGGCCGGGCCGACCTCTTCTCCGCCGGTGTGCTGGTGACGGCGCCGGGGGGCCACGGAACCGAGTACGGGATCCGCATCCCCACGCTCACCTCGCCCGACTCGGCGCAGGCGTTCGTCGACGCGCGCATCGCCGAGGGGTCCGACTTCATCAAGCTGGTCTACGACGACGGGCACGCCTACGGGATGCGGCTCCCCACCCTCACCCCCGAGGTGATGCGCGCCGCCATCACCGCCGCGCACCGCCGCGGCAAGCTGGCCGTGGTGCACCCGGGCGGGCTGGTGGGCGCCCGCGCCGCGATGGACGCCGGCGCCGACGGGCTGGTGCACCTCTTCGTGGACCAGCAGCCCGACGCGGGGTTCGGCCGCATGGTGGCTGGGCGCCGCGCCTTCGTGATCCCCACCCTCACGG
>DASWMA010000631.1:0-9874 GCA_036399995.1 Longimicrobium sp.
TCATGCCGAATCTGTTCCGTCTCCTCATGCTGCTCGTCTCCCTCTGCATGACGGCGGGCTCCGCGTCGGCGCAGCGGGAGCTTGTCTTCGCCGGCATCCCGTGGCGGATCACCGCCGACAGCGCGCGCACGCTGATCCAGCAGCGGGGCTTCACCTTCGCGCGAGAGATTAAGGACGGCGACCACGAATACACCCGCGACGACGGCACGCTGCTGTTCGCCACGCTGCAGCGAGGACGGCTGGCGGGGGTCACGGTGATCGACCCCGCGCGCGGGCCGCAGATCGATGTACGGTTCCGCGTGCTGGCCGACTCGCTCGAGGCCGCGCTGGGAAAGCCCGACACCGCCTTGCGCAGGTACGCCACGTGGTCGGCGGGGCTCACCGCGGTGACGGTGGAGAATTCGTACGAGGGGAGCGCGCACCACGTGCAGGTCGGCTGGTTCGGCCCCGGCTGGTATGACGAGATCGAGCGCCGCGCCGAAGCCGAGAACCCGGCGAAGGTGATCCTGTCTCCGCGGCCGCCCGGGTTCACCATCGTGAGCTCCACCGGCTTCGCCCAGGTGGTGGTAGACACCACGCGGCTCACGCGCCGCGCGGGCGTGCTGAGCGGGCGCTTCCGGCTGGAGTACATCCGCTCGGTGGGGCCCGACAGCGCGCTCTACGACTCGGCCGAGTACGACATGGAGTTCGACTGCGCGGGCGGACGCACCCGGCTCACCGGCCGCACCACCCGGCTGAACGGGCAGGTGCGCCGCAGCGAGACGTTCAGCAGGCTGCCGTGGGAAACACCCCGGCCCGACGGCCACTACGCGCGCGGCCTGCGTGCCGTCTGCCGGGTGGCCGCGTCGGTCCGCACGCGGTAACGCGGCCGCGGCCCGCGATGCACGCGGCGGCCGTCATCCCGCCGGATCCCGCGACCGCATGGGCCACGCAGGGTAGAGCAACGGGAAAGCTCGCCAGCGGAAACCGCGGGATCACTCACCGTCGGGCTGGCACTCGGGCACGGCCACGGCGCTGGACGGGCCGATGCGGAAGGTGGAGATCACCACGTTGTCGAAGTACACCGCCTCGTCCCTGCGCGCCGCGAAGCCCGGCTCGTTCCCGCCGAAGAAGGTGGTGAAGTGGAACGCCTCGATGGCGAACGACGGCACGTCGCGGAAGCGCACCCCGCGGCGGTCCATCACCAGCACGCCGTCGAGCCAGGCCTGGACGATCCCGTCGCGCCGCCCGGGAGTGTTCATCACCACCCGGTGCTCCACGTGGTACCAGCGGTCGGGCAGCGCGTACACGTCGCGCCCGTCCTGCGTCCACGCCATTCCGTCGCCGAAGTTGCCCGCCTGGTCGGGGTGGTACACGTACTGGATCAGCCGTCCCCCGGCCAGCCACATCCCCCGGGCGCTCCACCCGTCACGCCCGTGGGGGCGGTTGCCCCCCGTGTTCTGCTGGCCGCCGGCCAGCCCCGGCAGCTTGCCGCCCAGCGCGAAGTCGAACCCCGGGCCAAAGCGCACGTCGTACGAGGCGTAGAGCTCCTGGTAGCTGCCGCCGAGCGGCATCACCCACAGCGCGCCGCCCTGCGCGGGGCCCACGCCGCCCCGCGGAAACACCACCTTCAGCGACTTCCCCCCGCGCGCCCCGGCGCCGGTGACGATGGACGCACGGTCGAGCCCGCTCACGCCGGTGGGCGAGTTCCACCCGGCGTCCAGCGCCTGACGGGTGAGCGGGCCGGGGGCGTCGTCTTCGAAGTCGTTTTCGTAGATCAGCGGGCACACGGCCGCCGCGCCCGCTACCCCGGCGCTGCGGGCCCACACCAGCCCCGGCCCGCTGAGCCCCGACAGCGACACCCGCCCGGCAGCGTCCACCCGCACCGCGCCCGAGTCGCTGGACCAGGTGACCGGGCGCTCCACGGGGCGCCCGCGCGTGTCGTGCGGATTGGCCACGAGCTGCCGGACGCCGCGCGGGCCGCCGGCGGCGAGCAGCGCCAGCCGGTTGTGGTGCGGGCGTACGTCGATGCTCACCACGCGGCGCTCTTCGGGCGCAGCCGGGACCGACGACGAGCAGGAGGGAAGCGTGGCCGCCAACGCGGCCGCCACGACCAGGTGTCGCGCGAACTGCATGGATGCGTGGAGGAGGAGGGCCCTTCTGGGCGCGGCGGCGAAACACGCTGCCGCGCGGGACGCGCCCGGAGGTGGGGCGCGGGACGGAACTGCTTCATGAAAGTGTGGCAGAAACTTATGTAGCCCACCGCGGCCGCGCCAGCTTTCCGTGCTTGGCCGGCGTGCGCGAGGAGCCCGTGCCGCGAACGGAACGCTTGCGCCGCGGGCGCCCGCGCCCCCTTTTGGGGGCATCCTCCTGGTTCCATCCGTCCCCACCCGCTCTCTCCACATCCCAGGGGTTCCCGATGCCCACCTCCGACCGCGGCGGTTTCTTCCCGCGCTGGACCGTCAAGCGCGAGGGGGTGATCGCCCCCGAAGAGCGCCTGCCCTGGGGGCAGACCTTCGCGCTGGGCATCCAGCACGTGTTCGCCATGTTCGGCGCCACCGTGCTGGTGCCGATCCTGATGGGCTTCGACCCCAACACCGCCATCTTCTTCAGCGGGATCGGCACCCTCCTCTTCTTCGTGGTGGTGGGCGGGCGGGTGCCCAGCTACCTGGGGTCGAGCTTCGCATACGTGGCCGTGGTCCTCGCCGTCACCGGGTACCAGGGGACCGGGCCCAACGCCAACGCGCCGCTGGCGCTGGGCGGGATCATCGTGGCCGGCGCGGTCTACCTGCTGATCGGCCTGGTCGTGATGGTCACCGGCTACCGCTGGGTGGAGCGGCTGATGCCGCCGGTGGTGACGGGCGCCGTGGTGGCGGTGATCGGGCTGAACCTGGCCCCCGTGGCGGTGCGCGAGGTGAGCGGGAGCCCGTTCAACGCCGGCGTGGGGCTGGCCACGGCGCTGGCCGCGGCCGCGGTGGCCGTCTACGCGCCGGGGATGCTGCGGCGTCTGCCGATCCTCCTGGGCGGCGCGGCGGGGTACGGGCTCTACGCCGTGCTGGCCAACGGGATGGGGATGGGGAAGCCGATCGACTTCTCGAAGCTGGGGACCGCGGCCTGGATCGGGCTCCCCAACTTCACCACGCCGGTGTTCCGCGGCGACGTGGCGCTGATGTTCGCGCCCGTGGCCATCATCCTGGTCGCAGAGAACCTCGGGCACGTGAAGGCGGTGGGGGCGATGACCGGCCGCTCGCTCGACCGGTGGCTGGGGCGCGCCTTCGTGGGCGACGCGCTGGCGACGATGGTGGCCGGCGCCGGCGGCGGCACGGGGGTGACCACCTATGCCGAGAACATCGGGGTGATGGCGGTCACGCGGATCTACTCCACGCTGATCTTCGTGGTGGCGTCGCTGGTGGCGATCCTGATGGGGTTCTCGCCCAAGTTCGGCGCGCTGATCGGCACCATCCCGCAGCCGGTGCTGGGCGGGCTGTCGCTGGTGCTGTTCGGGCTGATCGCGGCCACGGGCGGGCGGATCTGGGTGCAGAACCGGGTGGACTTCTCCGACAGCCGCAACCTGGTGACGGTGGCGATCACGCTCACCGTGGGCGCGGGCGACCTGATCCTCAAGTTCGGCGACTTTTCCGTGGGCGGGATCGGCACGGCCACCTTCGGCGCCATCATCCTGTACCAGCTCCTGGGCGGCGGCCGCGAGCGCGGCGACGCCGCCTCGGCCGACGGCGCGGTGTCGGTGGACGCGGAGAAGGAAGCGGCGCTGGCCCACTGAGATGTCTCACGCAGAGCAGCGGAGACAGCAGAGAACAACCCGATCTTCTCTGCTTCTCTGCTGCTCTGCGTGAGATTTCTGCGGCGCCGGAATCGCAGCGAATTCCGACGACACGGCTCACGCCGGCTCGGGCGTGGGTGCCAGGGCGGCGCCGAACACCTGGTCCTCCGCGAACGAGGCGATCGCCATCTTCAGGTCCAGCGCGATGTTGCGGAAGCGGTCGGCGCTCTCCTGCGGAACGGGAACGCGCGCGAACAGGATCACGGCGTAGAGCTCGCCGTTGAAGTTGATCCCCCCGCACCCCAGCACCGACTTGATGCCGTGGGGGCGCACGAAGTCGTCCTGCGCGGGGATCGCCTCGCTCCCCAGCGCCTGGGGCACGTAGAAGACGTTGTAGGTCTTCCCCTCGAGCCCCTGCAGCAGCTCCGGCCGCGGGGCCACCACGCTGGTCAGGTCCAGCCCCATCTGCCGGATCAGCTGCGCGATCATCGGCGCCCGCTCCACGATGCTCACGCTGGGGAGGGGGATGGCGCGGTGGCCGCGCGACAGCCGCGGCGAGTTCCACGCGGGCTCGCTTCCGGCGGTGGCCAGCAGCACCAGGCACTTCATCGCGTCGTCGGGCGGGGCGGCCATCCGCTCGCGCGCGAACGCCCGCAGCTCGTGGCTCAGCCCGCCGTAGGGATGCGTCTTGTAGAAGCGCACCAGCGCGCACTCGCGCTCGCCGCTCTCCGGGTCCACGAACGCCTCGTGGAAGTAGCGCACGACGGCGTCGGCCGCCTGGTCCATCGACGGCGCGTCGCGCGCCACCCGGCGGACGTCCAGGCCGCAGCGCAGCATCTCACGCAGCTCGAAGCGGCGCAGCGAAAAGCTCATCCATCCCGGCGGTCACGGCGTGCAGGCCGCCCCGGCGGTTCCGGCGCGGCACCCGCTGGCCCTCCCCTGCACACTCCGAACCGCTACTGCACGAAGTACCCGCCCACGTGCCACGCGCCGTCGGTGTCGAGCATGGCGACTACCGTCTCCACCGCCTCCTGCTTCCGCTCGAAGCGCGTGTCGTACTTCAGCAGCACGTACTGCCCGTCGGGCGCGCCGGGCACCGAGGTGCGGTGCTCGGTGTCGCGCAGCCAGCGCTCCTGCGGGCGGCCCAGCACCGACACCAGCCTGCCGTGCTGCTCGGCCCACTGCTCCTGCGTCACCATCTGCCGGAAGAGCGACGACGACTCGCGCCAGCTCGCCGCCAGGTCGCCCGCGTCGGTGTGCGCCAGCCACGCGTCCGCCGCCGCGGAGGCATCGCCGATCATGGCCGATTCGTCGAACTCCATCGTCACCACCCGCCGATCCATTGGTGGACGTTGCCGCGAGACCCCCCGCGTCTTACCGTTGTCGGGCTTCAGCGACAAGCCCGCCTCGCCCTCACCCCGCCCCGACCGATGCGCCGCACACGCCGCCTGGCCGCACACGCGCTGATCGCCGCCGCCGCCCTGCTCACCGCCGGCTGCGGCGACGCGCGCGAGGACGCCCGCACCGAGCTCACCCGGCTGGGTGATGCAATGACCGCGCACGCGGCGCGCTTCGGGCGCTACCCCGACACGGTGGACGCCGCGCGGCCGGCGGACGCGGCCAACCTGCCCTTCACCGCGGAGCGCGGGGTGGAGCTGCGCCTGCTGCAGTCCGGCACCAGCGGCTACCAGGCGATCGCGACGCGCCGCAAGTGGGTGTGCTGGATGGCCGTGGGGCCCGACAAGCGCGGACGGATGGAGTGCGCCCCGGTCAACAGCGCGTCGCGCGCGGCCTCCGTCGCGGCCGGCCTGCCGACCGACCCGCCGGCCACCGTGCTGCACTCCCCGCCCGTCGCCCGCGCGGACTCGGACAGCGCCACGGCCGTTCGCTGATCCTGATCCGCGGCTTCGGTGATCACATCGAGTACCGCTGGAAGGTCACACAGAGCAACGGAGGAAACGGAGAACTGCGCCCGCGAGTCCGTTTCTCCTCCGTTGCTCCGTGTGACCCCGTCGTTCGCGATCTGGAGGAAATAGAACGGGCGCCGGAGATCGCTCCGGCGCCCGTCCGCGTGCTGCGCCCCGCGCTCAGAGGCAGACGCGCGGCGGGCACGAGTAGGTGGGGCAGCCGTCGCAAGTGTCCAGGCAGTCGCTGCGCCGCGGGTCGGTGACGTTCCAGCCCACCACCGTTCCCCTGGCGTCACGCGCGAGCTCCGCCTCGAACGTCTCCACCCGCAGGCTGTCCACGTCGAGCTGGATCTTCTTCATGGGGCCCCTCGTCGTGCTGAAGGTTTCCGCACGGGCGGCAGCGTGTTTCGGCGCAATCGCACCCGTACCCCCATTCTAACGGTCAATTCGGAACGGTCAAGCATGATAAGAGGCGGATACTGGATCGGGTCGGGCCCACGACGAAGGGTGCCGCAAGGTTGCGGCACCCTCGCTGTCCGTCATGCCGAGACGGTCTGCGTCAGAAGAGCCGTGCCTCCCAGTAGCTCTCCACCGTGTCGGGGAGGCGGGCCAGGAAGTTGTAGCCGGTGAAGCCCTCCAGTTTGTCCACCGTGGTCTTGTAGTCGGTCCACGGGCGCGAGATGATCCCGGTGGCGTTGGGCATGTCCACCGCGATCACCTGGATGCTGGCGGTGGAGGTGACGTTCGCCAGCGTCTGACCGTACGGCATCACCACCACGATCTTCCAGCTGTAGGTGGGGATCTGCACCTTCCCCGCCCCGTTCAGCGTGCCGCGGTTGCCGCTGGGGCCGCTGATCACGTACAGCTCCTTGTTGCCGCTCTGCGCCAGGTTCTGCAGGTAGTACTCGAAGTCGAGCCAGGGACCGGCGTTCAGGTCGTGGTACTGCGGCACGATGTTGGTCATCAGGAAGGTGGACCGGTTGTCGGCGGAGTCCCACGTGCGCTCTTCGCTGCGCACCTGGTGGCCCCGGTCGTACCCGCTCCCCGTGTAGTCCGACGTGGTCACGCGGTAGCACCCCGTGGGGAGCGTGGCGTCGCTGCTGAAGGTGGTGGAGCGCGGCGCGTCGCCGAAGTGCGTCTTGTTCAGGTTCCAGCTCACCCAGTTGGGCCGCCCCTTGGCGCAGTTGTAGCTCACGGTGAACTGCCGCTTGGAGAGGATCACGTCGTCGGCGGGGTTCCCGTCGGCGGGGGTGCCGAACTCCACGTGGCTGCGGTAGATGGCGCTGGGGTAGGTGTAGAAGCTGGGCCCGCCGGGAATGGCCAGCGGTGGCGCGGTAGGGGTGGAGATGTCGGTGGTGCAGGCGGCCAGCAGGGCGGTTGCGAGCGCGGCCGCGAAGGCACGCGCGCGCGGCGGGGCGAGGCGCTGGGGCATGGCGTCTCTTTCCTGGGGGTGTCTGGCACTACGCGGGAATCGTCGGAAACTATCGTTCTGTCCGCCGCCGCGCGAGGCGCCGTCCGGTCACGTCGGAACAGCTGGATACGAAGCAAGGAAAACGCCCGGACGGCGGCTCCCGTCCGGGCGTTCGCGCGTCCCCCGCGCCGATGGGGTGTTCAGGAAGGGAGGTAGATGGTCGCGTACTGTTTGACGTACTTCTGCCCGTCGGGGGTGCTCATGTCGCCCAGAACGCTTGCCTGTACCGACCTGATCCCCTGCGGCGGGGTCCACTCCACCAGGAGCATGAGGTTCGCCTCGGTGGGGCTGCCCTGGTAGTTCAGAGTGGAATACCCGTACTCCGCGTTCTCGCCCCAGCCGATCAGCATGCCGTTGAAGGTGGCGGGCGACACCGCGGTGACCCAGGCATAGAGATAGACCTTGCCGAACTGGTACCGCGCGTTGAACACCTTCACGTTCATCCACCCGCCTCCGTCGTCGGCCACTTCCCCCGCCTGCAGCGCGGTGAGGTAAGGGTGCGGCTCACCGGCGGCATTCGCGTCCGTGCTCATGGTTCATCTCCGTGTGATTTTTCGCTGAATGGACCCTGTGCAGGGTAACGAGCCCGCTCCTCCCGCCGCCATCCGCCACGCGACCTCAAACCTCTCCCGCGCCGCCGAAAGCCCCCGGCTTACCGCCAACCCATGCACCCACGCCCGGACGGCGGCCTCCCGTCCGGGCGTTCGAGCGTCTACCGACTGCCTCGTGGCGTCATACCGCATGGCAGACGCCGGTTCGAGATGGGGGGATCGGTTTCACACGGAGTCAGCGGAGTCAGCGGAAACGGCTCTGGGGTTTCTGACGACTCTCCTGACTCTGCGTGAGGCATCCCCCCCGCCGCTTCCGGCACGATGCCCCGCGATCCGGATCAGGCCACGGCCGCCAGCGTGCCTTCCACCGTCGCGGCCTTCGCGGGGATGCGCTCCATCGCGCGCTCGGCCAGCGCGCAGATGGTGAGCGACGGGTTCACGCCCGGGTTGGCGGACACGGCGGAGCCGTCCACCACGTACAGGCCGGGGTAGCCCCACACCTGGTGGTCGGGGGCGATCACCCCCGCGGCCGGGGTGTCGCCCATCACGCACCCGCCCAGCACGTGCGCGGTGGTGGGGATCCCCAGCAGCGTCTCGGTGGCCAGGCTGGCGGGGTACCCGTTGACCTTCCCGGCGATGCGCTCGGCCAGCGCGGTGGCCTCGGGGATGGCGGCGGTGGGCGCGGGTCCGTGGGCCAGCACGCTGCGCACCTTCCCGAACAGCCGCCCGGGGTTCAGCGACAGGTGGCTGTCGATGGTGCGCATGTACAGCAGGATCATGGTGTGCCGTGAAAAGTCGGGCACCAGGAACGCCTTGAGCGAGCGCCACGGGTTGCGCGCGGTGTAGCGCAGCGCGTTCCACAGCCGCTCGAAGGCGGTGGCGCCCGGCCCGTGCGGCGCCATGAGAACGCGGAAGAAGCCGGCGCCGTCGGGGTAGCGCACCGGTTCGAGCGACGAGTGCTCGTCGGTCTGCAGGATGGAGGTGATGGCGATGCCGTCGGACATCTTCACGTCGCGGCGCTCGCTCACGATCCCCATCAGCACCTCGCTGTTGGTGCGGACGAAGGTGCCCAGCCGGTCGGAGACGCGCGGGAGGCCGTCGGGGCGCGTCTTCAGCTTCATCAGCAGCGGCACGGTGCCCAGCACGCCGCCGGCCAGGATCACGTTGCGGGCGCGAACCACGGTCTTCTTCCGCGGCCGCCACGGGCGCGCGGGGCCGGCCAGCGCGGTCACCTCGTAGCCGCCGCCCTCCAGCGGCCGGATCCACGTCACCTCGTGCTCGGGCTCGATGCGCAGGCCGCGCTTCTCGGCCAGGTACAGGTAGTTGCGGTCGAGCGTGTTCTTGGCGCCGTGGCGGCACCCCAGCATGCACCCGCCGCACTGGTTGCACCCCGTGCGCTCGGGCCCCTCGCCGCCGAAGTAGGGGTCCGGCACCGTCACCCCCGCCTCCCCGAAGTAGACGCCGACCCAGGTGGGGTGCAGCCGGTCTTCCAGCCCCAGCTCCTTCGCCAGCTCCCCCATCACCTCGTCGGGGTAGGTGCGGCCGGGGAAGGGCGTGGCGCCCAGCATCCGCCGGGCGCGCCCGTAGCCGGGGGCCAGCTCGGCCTTCCAGTTCGCCAGGTGGCGCCAGGTGGGGGATTCGAAGAACCCGTCGCCGGGGATGGGGAGGGTGTTGGCGTAGACCAGCGAGCCGCCGCCCACGCCCACGCCGGAGAGCGCGGTGAGGTGGCGGAGGAACTTCATCTGGAAGGGCCCGCGGAAGCCCAGGTGCGGCATCCACAGCCAGCGCGGGAGGTTCCAGTTGGTGCGGGGGAAGTCGTCGGGATGGAAGCGGCGGCCCTTCTCCAGCATCAGCACGCGGTAGCCCTTCTCCACCAGCCGCAGCGCGCTCACGCTCCCGCCGAACCCCGAGCCGACGATCAGGTAGTCCCAGGTCTGCATGCCCGCTCCGGACTGTCCGTGGATAGGATCACCCGCGCACTGGAATCTCCGCCAGGAAGTGCATCCCATCGTGAGAGCATGCTTTGGTGAGACTCAGTTCTACGGAGCTTACGGATGAGCCTAGCTCACACAACCCCCGATCACGCGACACAGCGGCCAATCGCCAGACCTGACAACAGGTCTCACGCAGAGCAGCAGAGAAGCAGAGAGAACCCTCCCGTTCTCTGCTTCTCTGCTGCTCTGCG
>DASWMA010000632.1:0-4122 GCA_036399995.1 Longimicrobium sp.
GGGGCGCCCCACCACACGTCGGCCTGCGGGTTCGCGCGCTCGCTGCGCAGGCGGTCGAGCACCTCCTGGCTCCCCATGTCCAGGAACTGCACGTCCACGTCGGGGTGCAGCGCCTCGTAGCGCTTCTCGAACGCCTGCAGCATCTCGCGCCCGTGCGGCGAGTAGATGGTGAGCACCTGGCGCCCGTCGCCGCCCCCGCACGAGGCGAGGGCGGCGGCGAGCGCGAGCGGCGTCAGGGCGCGGTAGATGGGTCGCATCGCGTGGGTTCGCGGTTGGTCAGTCGGATGAAGATGGCGCTTCCGCCGTGCCCGGCCCGCCGCCGAACACGCGGTACAGCTTGCCGAGCGATTCGATGGCCTTCGGTTTCACGCGCCGCAGGTGCGCGATGTCGCCGCGCGTGCCGTCGAGCATGCTGCGCCACACGCGCTGGTGCTGGTCGGGATGGGCGTGCGCCAGAACCTCGTCCACGATGGCGCGCGCCTCGGCCCGCTGCTCGGGCGGGTAGTCCGCCGCGATCTGCGCGTCGAGGTCGGGGTGGCGCACGCGGCGCTTCGGCAGCTTCAGCCACCCCACGCGCCCGCCTGCGACGGCGAGCACCGCCGCCAGCGCCACCATCACGCCCAGGATCAGCGGCGCGCTCACGCCTCAGGCGGCGGTGAGCAGCAGCGGGCGGCCGCGGGTGATCACCACGGTGTGCTCGTAGTGCGCGGTGAAGCCGCCGTCGCGGGTGCGCACCGTCCAGCCGTCGGCGTCTTCCATCATCCGCGCCGAGCGCTCGGCCACGATCGGCTCCACCGCGATCACCATCCCCTCCTTGAGGGTGCTGCGGTCGCTGGCCACGTAGTAGTTGGGCACGCTGGGCGGCTCGTGGATGGTGCGGCCGATGCCGTGGCCGGCCAGCTCGCGCACCACCTGCAGCCCGCGGCTGTGCACCTCGGCCTCGATGGCGCGGCCCAGCTCGTTCACGCGCACGCCGGGGCGGGCCACCTCCATCGCCTTGCCGAACGCCGCGCGCGCCGCCGAGATCAGCCGCAGCCGGTGCTCGGGCACGGTGCCCACGGGCACGGTGATGGCCGAGTCGGCCATGAAGCCGTCCTTCTCCACCGTCACGTCCAGCTTCACCAGGTCGCCGTCGCAGAGCGCGCGCGGGCCGGGGATGCCGTGCACCGCCGCGTCGTTCACGCTGATCAGCGTGTCGGCGGGGAAGCCGTACACCAGCTTGGGCGCCGAGCGCGCGCCGTTCTCGCGCAGCACCTGCCCGCCGATGCGGTCGAGCTCGGCGGTGGTGATCCCCGGCTTCACCGCGCGGCGCATCCGCTCCAGCACCATGCGGACGATGCGCCCGGCGCGCTTCAGCGCCTCGAGCTCTTCCCTGGATTCGATCGACATTGCCTTGCTCTCCCGTTTACCGGCAGCCGATGCTGTCGGACCTGGTTGTCTCCACCACCGCCCCGCGCACCACCAGGACCCGCGCTTCGTCGTCGGTGCGCAGCTCGCCCGGCCCGGTGTGCACGCAGATCGTGTCGCCGCGCCGCACCACCTCGAAGACCCTCCGCGCCGCCGTGTCCGGAAACTCCGGCCGCGTGGCCAGGCAGACCGCCCGCGCGCTGTCTCCAGCCGCGGCCGAGCAGTCGGTGCCCGGCGACTGCGCCAGGTTCACGGCCCCGGGCGCCTTCTCCGTCTCCGCGGCCCGGTCGTCGCCGCCCGAGCCGCAGGCGGAGAGAGCGGCGGCGACGAGGAGCAGGAGCAGCCGCAGCTTCACGTCGATTCTCCACGGTTCACGATCGCCATCGTGAGCCATCATCGGCAGACCGATGTCGGCGGCCAAACGTCGGGCGTAGCGTCCGTGGCCAAACCGTCGGCGGCCAAACGTTGGCGGGTTGAAACCCGCCGCTGGAACCTCGGGAAGTCCGCCTTCGCGGACTGCGGCCTCGGCCCCCGCTCGTCCCCGCGGCCCAACGAGCGAGGACCGCGGTCGCAGCCTCGCGCAGTTTGCGAGGCTTCCCGTAGTTGTTGCTGCGGCTTCAGCCGCCTTTCATGGGGGCTGCCACCGCGCTTCCCGCTCTCATCCGCGCCGGCCCAGCCTCGCGCAGTTGCGAGGCTTCTCGTGGTCGTTGCTGCGGCTTCAGCCGCCGGTCCACGGTGCCAGACGGAGCGCCGCGAACCCTCCATCCCCGATCTACCTCGGGCCCTTCGCCCCCAGCGCCAGCAGGTTCGCGAACAGGCGCCACGCGCCGGGCACGCCCTCGGGAAGCTGCCGGAAGAACGCCAGCCCGGTGTACACGTACGTCCCCTGGCCGTGCTTCGCGATCAGCAGGCCACCGCGCAGCGGCGGCTGGCCGGGGTCGGCCATCTCCAGCAGCGGCGTGTAGGCCGTGTCCCAGGTGTGCGCGAAGTACAGGCCGCGCTCCTGCACCCATCCCTCCCAGTCGGCCGCGGTGATGCGGTTGGGCGTGGTGAACACGGGGTGGTGCGGCTCCAGGATGCGCACCGGCGCCGCCTCGTCGGTCACCCGGTCGTGCGGGCTGGCCAGGGTGATGGGGAACGGGTTGAAGCGCCCCTCCACCATCTCGTACTTGTTGTACTGCACGATCAGCGTGCCCCCCTGCCGCACGTAGTCGAGCAGCCGGGCGTTGGTGGCGCCCAGGTCGCGCCGCACCTCGTACGCGCGGATCCCGGTGACGATCACGTCGTACTTCGACAGGTCGGCCCCCGCCAGCGAGTCCGCCGTGAGCACCGCCGGGGTGATGCCGAGCTGGTTCAGGATCGACGGCCCCGCCTCGCCCGCGCCCTCCACGTAGGCCACCTTCAGCCCCGCCGGCACGCGCACGTCGAAGGCGCGCACCGCGCTGGCCGCGGCGTGGTACAGCGGCCGGGCGCGCACGTGGGGATAGTCCACCACCTGCACGCCGCGGGTGTAGCGCACGCCCGCGTCGGTGGTGAACGACGCGGAGACGGGGAAGCTGTCCGCCTGCACCCCCGCCGGCGCGGTGACCGTCACCTCCACCTCGCGCGACTCGCCGGAGCCCAGCGAAACGCGGCCGTTCTCCGGCTGCGCGCTCCACCCCCGCGGCAGCTCGATCCGCCACGTTCCCGCCACCGGCCGCGCCCCCGCCGCCGCCAGCCGCACGCGGAAGCGCAGCGGGCGCTGCGTGGCGCCGGTGGGGAGGATGCTGGTCTCGGGCTCCAGCAGCACCGACATCGCGGGGACGACCAGGACGGGCCAGCGCAGCTCGCCCTGCCGCGGGTCCACCTCGCGGAAGGTGGCCTCGTTCTGCAGCGGCACCTCGGCGCCGGCCACGGTCACGCGCGCCACCGCCTGGAGCGGCGCGGGCTCGAACGGCAGCCCCTGCACGCTCCAGTCGCCCGGCCAGCGGTACAGGTCGCCCTCGCGCGGCTGGCGCAGGAAGTACGCTTCGGTGGGCGACGCGTCGGCCGGCACGCGCACCCGGAAGCGCCGCGTGGCCACCGCGCCGGCGGCGACGGGCCCGGCCGGGAGCGGCGTCGAATCGGCGGCGACCACCGTCCACCCCTGCGGCACCCGCGGCTCCAGCGCGCCCACGGTCACCGGCTGCGTCCCACCGTTCCACAGGGTGACGGTCATGCCGAACTCCTCGCCGGGGACCACGCGGGCGCGCTCGGCGGTGGCGTCCAGCACCAGGCCGGCGGCCAGGGCGAGCGCCGTCTGCGCGTCGCGGACCTCGTTCGCCACCATGAAGCCGGTGCCCACGGGGTCCAGCAGCGGCCCGCCGGGTTCGCGCAGGGCCGGGCTTTCGGTGTCGCCCAGGCGCGGCCGCAGGACCCGGAGCGCCGTGGCCAGCTCGTTCACCAGCGCGGCCGGCTGCAGCACCTGCATCCCCTGCTTGATGCTGTCCAGCAGCAGGGTGTACTCCACGAGATCGCGCTCCAGCGGGTGCGCGCGCCGCGACGGCGACAGCGTGCGCCCGCCCACCAGCGTGTCGATCCCCGCCCAGATGGAGGCCTCGGGTCCGGTGGCGGCGGGCGACAGGCGCATCAGGTAGCCGTAGCGCGGGCCCACCGGCTCGGGCGCGCCCATGTCCTGCGAGCGGTGGCGCGAGCGGGCGGCCATGGCCAGCTGGAAGGGCGAGCGGCCCACCAGCG
>DASWMA010000633.1:0-3008 GCA_036399995.1 Longimicrobium sp.
TGAACGGAGATGGGGCGGAGGGCCGCAACGGCCCTCCGCCCCTTCGCTCACCCTGCCGCGCGTGGCGCGATCAGAGCTTACGGCCCACGTCTTCCTGGCCCTTGCCGAAGGTGTCCTGGATCTTCCCCTTCAGGCGATCCATCTTCCCCTCGTTCTGCAGGCTCTGGTCACCCGTCAGCCCGCCCAGCGCGTCCTTCACGCGCCCCTTCAGGTCCTTGCCCTGGCCTTCGAGCTGGTTGCCAACGCCGTCGTTCATCAGGTCGCGGTCCGCCATGGTGCACTCCCTTGTCACAGGTGCCCCTCGTCTCCGGCTCGAGGGTGCGCGATGGAAGAGCAAGGGGCGTACCGCGGCGGGCACCCGAGTGTCCATTCATCTCCGGTATTTTCAACGACTTGCGGCCCTGCGTGCCCGGTCTGGCGGCAGTGGGGGCCCATACGCCCGCACCCTCGTCGCGTGGCGATCGGCGCAGGAGTGCGGCGCCCACGCTTCACCCCGGGCTTCGGCGAGACACAATGCAGCACGTGCAGCGGCCGGGGTTGCCCACGAGTGCACTGGTGTGGTGCAGCGCGCACCACACCGGTTCAAGCCCCGAATCCGGCGCTAAATTGCAAATCGTTGGCTTTTCGCGACTTGGCCGACGCGGCGGAGGTGGGCGATTTCTGGCTCCGTGCTTGCCTTTACCAGGGCTCGGGCGAACACGCTTCGCTCTCCCCTGCCCGGCCTCCCCCGGCCGGTCCCACGTTCCTGGTGAAAGCAAGGAGACCCCCGATGCCCCGCATTCACGTCACCGCCTTCGCATTGCTGGCGCTCGCCACTGCGGCGTGCTCCGACATCGCAGGGACGGGCGCCACCGCCGACCTCGCCACGCCCGACCAGGCGTCCCTGGCCCGCAGCCCCGAGCAGGTGATGCCCGGCGAGGTGCTGGTGAAGCTGCGCCCCGGCGCCGACTTCAACCGCGTGGCCGGCACGCACGCGCTGCGCCTGAGCCGGTCGGGCTACCGCGGCGCCTTCGCGGTGGTGCAGGTAGAGGTGGGGAACGAGCACGCCGCGGCCGCCGCGCTGGCCGCCGACCCCAACGTGGAGTGGGCCGAGCCCAACTACCTGCGCCAGCCGCAGGTGATCGACTCGCGGCTGTGGGCGTTCTTCAACCCCGGTGGGCTGAACATGAAGTTCACCTCGGGGAAGAGCTCCGGGCAGCCCATCGGCGCCAGCTACGCCTCGCTCGCCGACGCCGACATCGACAACGTCGAGGGCTACGCCGCGGGCGGCGCCCCGGTGCTGGTCGGCAGCATCGACACCGGCGTGGACATGGGCCACCCGGAGTTCACCGGACGCCTGATCGCCGGCCGTGACTGGTACAACAACGACAACGACCCCACCGACGACGACAGCCACGGCTCGCACACCACCGGCACGATGGCCGGTCTGACGGTGGGCGTGGCCGGCGTGTCGGGCGCCGCGGCCAACGTGAAGGTGTACGTGCAGAAGGTGTGCGGCCGCCGCGGCTGCCCCGTCAGCGCCATCGCCAGCGCCATCCGCGCCGCGGCCGACCAGGGCGTGGTGGCGATGAACGTGTCGATCGGCGGCACCAGCCTGAGCCAGAGCGAGAAGGACGCCATCGCCTACGCCACCGGCAAGGACGCCCTGGTGATCGCCTCGTCGGGCAACAGCGGCGCCGGCACCGTGAGCTGCCCCGCCTGCGACCCCAACGCCATCTCGGTGGGCGCGCTCAACTGGAGGGACCAGAAGGCCAGCTACTCGCAGTACGGCCCGGGGCTCGACATCAGCGCGCCCGGCGGCGAGTGCTACAGCAACACCACCCAGGAGGGGTGCATCTACAGCGCCGGGAAGACCGGCACGTACACCTGGATGCAGGGCACCTCGATGGCGGCCCCGCAGGTGACCGGCGTGGCGGCGATCGTGGCGAGCAAGACGGGGCTGCGCGGCGCCGCGCTGCGCAGCCGCATCCTCTCCACCGCCGACGACCTGGGCGCCGCGGGCGCCGACAACACCTTCGGCGCGGGCCGCGTGAACGCGTACCGGGCCGTCACCAACAGCTCGCTGTCCGCCGGCCTCTGATCGGCCGACGCCGACCCTGACGGCCGCGCGGGAGATCGCTCTCCCGCGCGGCCTTCTTCGTTTCCCGACCATTCAGGGACGTCTCACGCAGAGCAGCAGAGAACGCAGAGAACGCAGAGAACTGCTCGTTTTTTCTCTGTGCCCCTGTGTGATACCGGATCCTGAAAAGCCTGGTTTCACACGGAGTCAGCGGAGTCAACGGAGAACTTCTTTTCCGTTGACTCCGTTGACTCCGCTGACTCCGTGTGAAACCAATGCGGTCCGGTGTGCCGCCGCTCTTTCATTCGGGCTGGTATGCCCCCGCCGGTCCCTGGACCCCGGGATCAGACCGCGGCCAGCAGCCCCGCCTCCTCCACCCCGGCGTGCGCGTCCACCACGCGGCCGTCGAAGAGGTGGATGGTGCGGTCGGCGTACTCGGCGTAGCGCGGGTCGTGCGTCACCATCACGATGGTGGCGCCCTGGCCGTGCAGCTCGGCCAGCAGCTCCATCACGTGGCCGCCGTTGGCCGAGTCCAGGTTCCCCGTGGGCTCGTCGGCCAGCAGCACCGACGGCGCGCCGGCGATGGCGCGGGCCACGGCCACGCGCTGCTGCTGCCCGCCGGAGAGCTGCGACGGATAGTGCTTCGTCCGGTGCGCCATCCCCACTTTCTCCAGCGCCTCGGCCACGCGCGTCTTGCGCTCGGCCGCCGGCATCCCGCGGTAGGTCAGCGGCAGCTCCACGTTCTCGGCCACGCTCAGGTCGCCGATCAGGTTGAACGCCTGGAAGACGAAGCCGATCTCGCGGTTGCGGATCTCGGCGCGGCGGGCCGGCGCCAGCTCGCTCACGTGGGTGCCGTTCAGCACGTAGTCGCCGCCGGTGGGCGAGTCGAGCAGCCCCAGGATGGAGAGGAGCGTGGTCTTCCCGCACCCCGAGGGGCCGGCGATGGACA
>DASWMA010000634.1:0-1857 GCA_036399995.1 Longimicrobium sp.
AGCCGTCACTGACGATGTGGTGCATCGTCAGCAGCAGCACGTGGTCGTCGGCCGCCATCCACACCAGCCGGCCGCGGACCAGCGGCCCGCGCGCCAGGTCGAAGGGCGCGCCCGCCTCGTCGGCCGCCAGGCGGCGCAACGCGTGCTCCGCGTTTGCCGAGGCACGGAGGTCGTGCTCCACCAGCCGCAACCCGCTCTCCTCGGCCGGGGCGATGCGCTGGACCGGCTCGCCATCCACCGCGGGGAAGGTCGTCCGCAGCGCCTCGTGGCGGGCGACGATGCGGTCCAGCGCGCGGACGAGCGCGCGGCGGTCCAGCTCGCCCCGCAGCCGCAGGCGCATGGAAAGGTGGTAGGTGCTGCCCAGGTTCCCGAGCTGCTCCAGGAACCACAGCCGCTGCTGCGCGAACGACAGCGCGACGCGGCCCGAGCGCTCCACCGGCGCGATCGCCGTCGCCTCGGCCCGCGCGGCGGTCTCCAGCCCGCGTGCGAAGTCGGCCAGCACCGGCCGCTCGAACAGGTCGCCGGCCAGGGCCTCCACGCCCAGCGCCTCCCGCACGCGCGAGACCACGCGCCCCGCCACCAGCGAGTGCCCGCCCAGCTCGAAGAAGTGGTCGCGCCGGCCCACGTGCTCCGTGCCCAGCAGCTCCGCCCAGATCGCCGCGACGACCGGCTCCACCTCACCCGCCGGCGCCTCGTGGCCGCGCCGCGGGTACGCGCCGCCGTCCGGGGCCGGGAGCGCGCGGCGGTCCACCTTCCCGCTGGGGGTGAGCGGAAGCGCGTCCAGGCGCACGTACGCCGCGGGGACCATGTGCTCGGGGAGCCGCTCGGCCAGGTGTGCGCGGAGCAGGTCAGCCCCGGCCTCGTCGCCCACCACGTACGCCACCAGCCGCTTCTCGCCCGGCGCGTCCTCTCGCGCCACCACGACGGCCTCTCGCACCGCCGGGTGCTCCACCAGCCGCGCCTCGATCTCGCCGGGCTCCACGCGGAACCCGCGCACCTTCACCTGCGCGTCGGTGCGGCCGGCGAACGACAGCGCCCCCTCCGGCAGCCATCGGCCCAGGTCACCCGTGCGGTACAGCCGCGCCCCCGGCGCGCCCGAGAGCGGGTCGGGGACGAAGCGCTCCGCGGTCAGCGCGGGGCGGTGCAGGTATCCGCGGGCCACGCCCACGCCACCCACGTACATCTCGCCGACCACGCCGATCGGCACCGGCCGCATCCACGCATCCAGCACGAACACGCGGGTGTTGGCCGCCGGCGCGCCGATCGGCGTCACCCGCTCGCCGCGCGCCGCGAGGGGCACGTCGTGGAGGGTGGCGCAGATGGTGGCCTCCGTCGGCCCGTAGCCGTTGATGATCCGCAGCCCGGGAACGCTCCGCCGGATCTCCGCCAGCAGCGGCTCGGCGATCGGCTCCACGCCCACCAGGAGACGGTGCAGGTGGATGCGATCGGGTGATCGCGAAGCGCGGTCGCGCAGCTCGGAGAGGAAGTACGGCGGCAGGTAGGCGCTGCGGACGTCGCGCGCCTCCATCCAGTCGAGAAAGGCGCCCGCCTCCAGCCGCACCTCGTCGCGCGGGATGCAGAGCCGCCCGCCGGCCAGCAGCGCGGAGAAGATCTCGTAGACCGAGACGTCGAAGCTGGTGCTGGTCCACACGCTGCACCCGTCGCCCTCGCCGATTGGCGCGCGGCGCTGGACGTCGGCCAGCAGGCTCACCACGCCGCGGTGCGGCACCGTCACGCCCTTGGGGCGCCCGGTGCTCCCCGAGGTGTAGATGACGTAGCACAGGTGGTCGGGCGACAGCCCCGCCGGCCGCGGGTCGGTGCCGGGCCGATCCGCCCACGCCACCGCGTCCGCGGGAT